>CAWBIP010000008.1:0-9934 GCA_963789045.1 uncultured Verrucomicrobiae bacterium | reverse complement strand
CCCGATCGCGAGGAGAAAACCTAGTCCACGTCAGTCCGCTTATCACCTATCACCAATGGTCCTGCGGAAGCGTGACCGGATAAGTGAATAGGCTACCCGCCTCCCTTGGAAGGGGCAGGGAGTTTGAATAAATCATCATGGTCGTAAGTGACCAGAGATGGCTGGTGGACAACACCGAGTCGATGAAGTGAACCCAAACCGAGCTTGTCGGTTGGACCGGGACAACAACTCGAGAATTGCGGCGCAGCAGCTGACCGGAGAAAAGGGTGGGACCGCGCTGATGCAGGTGTGTGTGCGAAAGAAATAAAAACAGAACCAAACCACTCTTGACCGGGCCGACTTGGTTAGAGATGGTGATAATCCCTGTGGGTGTTGAAAAACTCGCCCACTGGAGGGAGTTTTGATCTGGGGTGATTTTCCTGCGGCGGGGTATCGCTTTCTTTTTTCTATCTCAGATCGGAACCGTGGCTGATTCTAGAGATCTTGATCTTAGGAAGCGAGCCAGTCGTTTCAAGTTCTGGGCTGTAGCCGCGAGAAAGAATTGTTCGCGAACATGCTTCATTCTCCTCAAACGCACCCTCCTTAGTCCGATCTGGTTTTTCAACTCTGCAAACAGTGCTTCTACTTTCCGGCGTTGGCGTTGCGCTACCGCGAAAGCCGGAACGGTCACCCGCTCTCGTGCCCGTTGTCGCGCTGGTTCGTGGACATGAATCGCGATCTGTCGATAGTGGCCCCTGGTGCATTGCGCTTTTTGCGGGCAGTCGCGACAGCGCTTCCGCGTAGCCACATACACATGCGTTCGATTTATGGCATTGATGCCAACGTAGGTGAGCCGCTTTCCTTCAGGACATTGATAGCTGTTCGTCTCGGCAACGTAGGTGAACTTCTCGATCCCGTACAAGTTGGTTTTGGGAGCAGGACTTTCTTTCACGCGAATATAAGGAGTGATGTTTCGTTCCTCGAGCCAAGCCAAAAGCTCACCGTTCCCGTACGTCGTGTCGGCAGCAACCGACTGTGGGAAGCGCCCGCCTCTCTCCGCTGACCGCGTGATCATCTCACGAGCCGCCGCACTTTCCTGGCTCAGCCGGGCTGGCGTTGCCTGAACGCCAACAATGACGCAACTCTGGTTGTCAATCAGATAGTTGTTGAAGTACCCCAGCTCCGCAGGACGAGCGCCCTTGGTCGAATAGGTCGAATCCGGATCCGTCGTCGATACCTGGTCTTGTTGATGGGCCGGCTCTTCGATCGGGTTTTCTTGCTCGAGGTCCGCCAAGTATTCTCGCACCGTCTGTTTCACGCGGGCGGCTTCCGGCAGTTGCTCCCGCGGAATGCGGCTCAATCGGCTGGCGTTCGCGGGAATGAAGCTGCCATCCACGGACAGGTGTTCGCCCTCGACTAATCCAGCCTCCCTGCAACGGTCCACGATCTGTTCAAACAGCTGCTGGAACAGATTGGACTCGAGGAAACGGCCATGACGGTTCTTGGAAAACGTGGAGTGATGGGGAATCTCCTGATCGAAGCTAAGTCCGGTAAACCAGCGCCAGGCCAGATGCATCTGCAGTTCCTCGACCAGCTTGCGCTCGCTGGTGACACCATAGAGATAGCCGATCAGCAGGATGCGCAACAGGAGTTCCGGATCGATCGAGGGTCGGCCCGTATCGCTGTAGGAGTCCTTCAACTTCTCACGAACGAAATCGAAGCTGACGTGCCGGTCAATGAGACGGAGTAGGTGGTTTTCAGGAACCTGATCTTCAATGCGAAAGTAGTAGAACAGCGACTCGGAACGGGAGTGTTGTCCCATCATAATCCGCAAGCCTCCGTGAATGGCGATGAAGAAGAGCATCAGCAGAACGCTTGCTCATATAGACGTTGCTGCAACAGTTCCGTTCGCATTCACGAAGACTTTTTCAACACCCACCCCTTTTCTCGACAGTAACGCAGAGGCGGGCGTAAGATACGCGAAGTGGGCGGCCCGATTGGAGCTTCGCTATGCCTTCCGCTCAAGAACTCGACACCCACCATAAAGCGCTCACCCTGAATCTTGACGCTTCCGCCTTCGGCTCTTTCGCCGAGATCGGCGCCGGACAGGAAGTCGCGCACTGGTTCTTCCTGGTAGGAGGCGCGTCCGGCACGGTAGCCAAAACAATTTCCGCTTACGATAAGGAAGTCAGTGATGATCTCTATGGCTCAGGATCGCGCTACGTATCCAAGCAGCGACTCCAGGCAATGCTGGACAAGGAATGGGCACAGCTTATCGCGCAGCTAAGCAAAACCCGTGGACCTCACACGCGCTTCTTCTCCTTTGTCGATACCGTATCCACGCGCAACTTCGCCGGAACCAATGACGCGCACGGCTGGGTCGGCCTGCGGTTTCAATTCCAGCCGGGTGGGCCTCCGAATGAGGTCCTATTGCACATCAATATGCGCGATCCAGCGAATGTCCTCCAGCAGGAGGCCATCGGTATTCTAGGCGTCAATCTCATCTACAGCGCGTTCTATGAATTGCGAACTGAGGAATCTTTTCTGGCAGGTTTGGCGCAAGATGTCGTCAAGGAGCGAATCGAGATCGACTACATGGATATTTGCGGACCGGCTTTCGAGGGTTGGGACCGCCGCACATTGCTAGCCCATCTGGTGAGCGGAGGATTCGCCGAGGCTGTACTTTTCCCCGCGAAGGGCTCCGCCGTTCCCCCCACTGAGGCTGTCCACAAGAAGGCCCTAGTGCTTGCACCGGGATACTTTGGCCACGTGGACGCCGCTCATTCGCAGGTTCACATGCGATTGTTGGCCTCCGCGATTCAGGAGCTTCAGAAGGAGCTGAGCGAAACAAAGGTTCCGCTTGCTGGCTTTTTTTGCCTAACAGCTGCTCCGTTCACGCCAGACGATCCGGCCCCCGAGATCCCCGACTTGCTACGCCGCATCGATGCTCTTATCGCCGCTGGTGGTGATGTGCTCCTTTTTCGGCAACCCGAGCTCTACCATATGACAGGTCTCGTCTGCCGCTATACGCATGCGCCTGTTCGCTTCGTCGCAGGTCTTTCCCTAATCATTCGGGCGTTTGAAGACATTTATGGCAATCTTGAAGGGGGGCTTCTGGAAGCTCTTGCACGGCTCTTCGCACAGAACGTTCGCATCTACGCTTATCCGATGCCCGCAACCGAGCTGCGCGAAAGGCTGAAGGACGTTTCCGCTACGGGTTGGGAATGGAGTGACACGAACGGACTGGTTTCTGCCACTCAGCTGCGGCACACTGCCCCGCTCGGTCATTTATTTGACTATCTTCTGGCACGCAACTTTCTTGTCCCGATGCAAGTTCCTGCGAGCCTGAAAGCCGATGCTTGACCGCCACTTGTGGGCGTGCGAATTCGTCCTATGGGGTTTTTAAGGGTTGATCCCACTCAGGAGTGAGTCGTCCACATTACGAGCTTGGCAGCGTGGGTGCGGATATCCGATCGCCCCATAACGCGTCGACCCAGCCACCAGTGCTTGTCAGGTGAAGCGGAATGCGAAAGAGCGCACCGTGCCGTCACACAGCGCGCCTTGGTGGACGCCCGCCAACGATCCGAGATCGATACCTAACTAAAAAGGATGGTCTTACAAAACGGCGGCAACACAATCCACTTCAATATCAAACCCGCCATTCCAAGCCGGAACATTGATAAAGATGCGCGCAGGCGGATTTTCCGGGAAATAACGCCTGTAGACAGCATTCACCGCAGGAAACATGTCCACTGAGGTGACGTATACATTCAGTTTCAGAATGTTCTCCAAAGAGGAACCTGCCGTTTCGACACAGAGCTTGAGTTGATCTAATACGATCTCCGTCTGACGCTCGATCGCTCCCTTGAAGATTTCTCCTGTTTTGGGGTCGAACGGCGGGGAACCTGAGACGTAGATTGTGTCGCCATGCTTCGTCACGGTTGAAGCTGGGGCCTTGTATTTTTCGAGATAGGTCGTCAACGGCTCAACGCGAATGATTTCCCGCTTCATAGTTTTCCTCCGATTGCTAGGTGCAGCTCCGAAGGAACCAGGAGCCGCGAAAATTCGAGGGTAAAAGTTAGACCAGACCGCTAAAGAGTTGTCTGCGTGAAGTCATCGACCACACTCCAATCCGGGTTGCGAATTGCTCCTCGGAGAGTGCCGGCCGATAAAGAAAACTCGAAGCTACTTTCGTATCCAACGAACGCGAGGGCCAGATCGACACCTGCGCTTACTCCGACCGTGGTGTCGACCGGAATTTCCTTTTTGGCCTCAAGAACGGCACCATAGTACACCCGCCTCACATGTTCGCGACACTGTAAAACGACTTTTCATCGGGAGCACTCCCGATGGGCTTCCATCCGCACCAGCACAGCCCAAAGTTGCCCCATCCCTGTTTTGTTCCTGTAAGATTTCCCATAAGAATTCTCAGTTCCCATGACCTACCCTCATTCATAAAAATGAGTTTGTGTGACCAGGAATTTTATTTTAATTCTTTCGCATAATCCGCTCAGAAGATACTAATTTAAATTTCAGGAAAATAATTTCAACGCAATGAGATTTCGGTCTTAGGCTCGCTGAGAGGGGTGGCAACGACGAAAAAAGGGCAGTTTCACGCTCTACTATCCCCGATCCCTGGCATCTATTGCCTGATTTTGGCGCGGCTGCTAGACTAACGTGGCAAGAGTTGAATTGCGGCTCCTGCCACACTTTCCATAGAAGGTTAGACCATGTCTGGACACTCAAAATGGGCCACGATCAAGCATAAGAAGGCGGCTACGGACGCCAAGCGTGGCAAAGTTTTCACCAAGATTATCCGCGAACTCACGATTGCCGCGCGCACCGGCGGCGGCGATCCTGTCACCAATCCGCGCCTGCGCACTGCGATCAGCGCCGCCAAGAACGAAAACATGCCCAATGACAATATCGAACGCGCGATCCTCCGCGGCACCGGGCAGCTCGAGGGCGAGACACTCGACGAGGTGATGTTCGAGGGGTACGGTCCCGGCGGCGTGGGCGTTCTGATTCAGGTTGTCACGAGCAACCGCAACCGGATCGTCAGCGAGATTCGCCACATGATGTCGAAGAATGGCGGCAACATGGCGGAGAACGGCGCGGTGGGTTGGATGTTCCACCGCAAGGGCGACATCGTGGTGCCCAAAGAGCTGGCCGACGAAGACAAGATGATGGGCATCGTGCTGGATGCGGGCGCAGAAGACTTGCGCGACGACGGCTCGGCGTGGGAAGTCACCACTCCTCCCGAAGCAATGGAAAAAGTTCGCGAAGCTCTCGTCGCCAATGGCATCACGCCGGCGACCGCCGAAGTCGCCTGGATCCCACAGAACTACGTGAAATTGAGCGGCGCTCAAGCGCAACAGATGCTGCGCATGGTCGAAACGCTTGAGGATCACGACGACGTGCAGCACGTCTACGCGAATTTCGATATCGACGAGAAGGAAATTCAGGCAGCCGTCGCCAGTTAGCGGCTCCGGGTTTCCTTGCTACCACCGCGCCGCAAATGCGGCCTCGGTATTGACGCAACACCCGCCCCAAAAAACACTATCGCTGGCTTGAGCGCAGCACTAAACTAGTCCGCGCCCAATGACTTCTCGCGCCGCAATTCCCGCGCAACGACAAATCAGCGCGCCATTAAAGACGCACCCTTTCCGCGTGCTCGGAGTCGATCCTGCCGTCGCCGGCGCTACTGGCTACGGTGTCGTCGAGTTCGAGGGTTCGACGGCCCACATGCTTCGCTTCGGCGCCCTCAAACTGCCGGCGCGAGCTTCATTCGACTCGCGGCTCCGCGATATTCATCAGCTCATTGCGCGCCTCGTGGAAGAGTTTTCGCCCGATGCAGTTGCCGTGGAATCCGTATTCACCGCGCTGAACGTACGAACCGCTCTGAAGCTCGCCGAAGTGCGTGGCGTGGTGCTGCTTGCGGCGGCACAAGCACAGGTACCGTCTCACAGTTATTCGCCGCGCGAAGTGAAAGTGACCGTCGCAGGTTACGGCGCCGCTTCCAAACAGCAGATGCAGCAGATGGTAAGCTCCGCCCTCGGACTCACCAGCTATCCCGAACCGGCCGACGCCGCTGACGCCCTCGCGGTCGCACTATGCCACGCGCACCTGTCGCACGCGCGCGAACGCATGTCCCGAGCGATGGGAATTCAACCCGCAACGATTGCCACAGGGAACCGGAAGCGACCGATTCGCATCCAAATTCTTCAATGATCCAGTCGCCAATGAACAGCGCCAGATTCAGGTGCGCTGCTTTTCAAAGGATTACCTCGATAAGCGCCGGGACGCTGTTGTTGGTTCTTCTCTCCGCGGCGCCAGCGCTCACAGCCAGCACCCCCGCTGACGGCCCGACCATCATTTACCGCAAAATCTTCAAGTCCAGCTATCCGGAATACGTGCAGATCAAGGTGGCTCAGAATGGCGCCGCCACCTACGATATTCGCCAACTCGACGAAGAATCCGAGCCGGTAGCTTTTCAAATCAACGCGACGCTCGCACAGCGTATTTTCGACCTCGCCTCCAAACTCCACAATTTTCAGGGCGTGGATCTGGACATCCACCGGCGTATAGCGAACCTCGGCGAAAAAACCTTCCAGTACGCAAAGGGATCAGAAATCAACGAAGTGAAGTTCAACTACACCCTGGACGAATCCGCCACCCAGCTGCTGAATATCTTTGAAGGCTTGGGGCGACAGGAATCCGATCTCTCCAACCTCCAAAGAGTAATGCGCTACGACCACCTGGGCGTAAATGACGCCTTGGTCCAGATCGAAACCGACTACAACAATAAAATATTCCCCGAGCCGGAACGCCTGCTCGGCGCCCTCGATCAAGTCTCCGCGGATGACAAATTCATCGACATCGCACGCCAACGCGCCCGGGCGCTCGCCAGCCGTATCCGGAATTCACGTTGAGATTCGACCCCAGTTGCTATTACGTGGAGACAGCGTTTTAGTTCCCAGCACAACTGAGGATTGTGCCGCTTTCAATCCTCATTTCGGATAGTATCTAGTCCGGCGAATATTTACGCTTTCGAGGCAACCAGCAACCATCTTATTTGCCCTTTCGGGGCATCAGAGATACTCATAAAAACCATGCGATACCCACACACCCGTACCACCAAACTGTTTGTACTCTTTGCCTTCATTTCGGTCGGCGTGCTTTCCACGCCGGCGCAAACCAACCAAGCCCGTTCGCTCGTCACCGCTCCAGTCAACGAAGGCCAGATGCTCGTGCTTCACGGCAATACGCATCCGCTTGCTCGCGCAGAATTTGA
Source organism: uncultured Verrucomicrobiae bacterium (assembly GCA_963789045.1). GTDB lineage: Bacteria > Verrucomicrobiota > Verrucomicrobiia > Chthoniobacterales > UBA10450 > CAWBIP01. Next base: position 2,661 of record CAWBIP010000008.1, on the reverse strand, counting down.
CCAAGGCGCCGCCCCTGCTAATCTCCCGATGGAAAACATACAGCTCGTGTTGAAGCGCACTCCCGAACAGGAGGCCGCGCTCGCCGAGCTCCTTCGTGAACAGCAGGATCCGTCGTCTCCAAACTATCACAAGGGCGTGACGCCTCAGGAGTTCGGCGCCCGCTTCGGCGCCTCAGATCACGATATCCAGGCCATCACGTCCTGGCTACAATCGCATGGGCTCCGCGTTGTTGAAGTCTCGCCCGGACGCAACATCATCCAGTTCTCTGGCACGGCCGCCCAGGTGGGCGCTGCTTTGCACACCTCCATTCACAGTTTCGTAGTGAAAGGCGAGCAGCACTGGGCGAACTCAACCGAGCCGCAAATCCCTGCGGCCCTCGGCGATGTGGTGGCGGGCGTGAACACCCTGCACAACTTCCGCAGAAAACCGATGAGCCGCATGGTAGGAACATTCAGCCGCTCCAACGCAACCGGCGAAACTAAGCCGATACGGCCCCAGTTCAGCTTTAATCTCGGAACAGCCTGCGCGTTTCAAACGGCAGGTTGCTTCGCCGTCGCTCCCTTTGATTTCGCCACAATTTACAACGTCCTGCCTCTCTGGAACGCCGGTATTGACGGTACCGGAGAAACAATCGCGATCGTAGGCGACAGCAATATCAATCCTGCCGATGTGACGAATTTTCGCAGTATCTTTGGCCTCCCTGCGAATGCTCCTCACGTAATCATTGCCGACAATGGCAGCGATCCGGGCATTCAGCCGCCTCCCAACGGCGACGAACTCGAGGCTGATCTCGACGTCGAGTGGGCAGGCGCAGTGGCGAAAGGTGCGATAATCGATTTCGTAATCTCGAAAGACACCAATAGTACGCCGGGCGTCGATCTCGCTGCCGAGCACATCATCAACCATAATCTCGCTCCAGTTATGAGCGAAAGTTTTGGCGAGTGCGAACTCGGCCTCGGCACCGGCGGAAATGCATTCTACAATTCGCTCTGGCAAATGGGCGCCGCGGAAATGATCACCATCGTTGTCTCCACCGGTGACAGCGGCGCATCCGCTTGCGATTTCCCGAATAGCAACACGAGTGCTGCTCTTCCAGCGTCGAACGGCCTGCAAGTGAGCGGACTTGCTTCCACTCCTTTTAATATCGCGGTCGGCGGCACTGATTTCGATCAACTCTCCAATGCCACTTCGTTTTGGAATACCACCAACGCTCAAACCACCCAGCTCTCTGCAAAAGGTTATATCCCCGAGACAACCTGGAACGATTCCTGCACCAGTCTCGTTTTCGGAGCGGCAGGATTCAGCCCGTTCCCAGAGGTAAACTGCAATAACACCACCGCCCAGTTTGCTCCCTCCATTAATCCAATCGGTGCAGGTGGCGGCGTCAGCAATTGCACCGCGCCCACCGGACAGGACCCCTCTAGCTGCGCGGGTGGCTACACCAAGCCCGCATTTCAGTCAGCTCCAGGCGTGCCCAACGATGGCAAGCGCGATCTGCCGGACGTCTCACTCTTTGCCGGCGACGGACTTGTCGGAAGCTTCTACGTGATTTGCGAGCAGGATCAGAACACGCCGTCGACAAACAATCCCTGCAGCCTGGCCAATCCCAACAACGATACCGTTGGCGTCGGCGGCACTTCCGCATCGGCGCAGGCGTTCGCTGGCATCATGGCTCTCGTCGTGCAAAAAACAAAATCCCGCCAGGGAATCGGTGCGGCTACCGCAATGTATCAACTGGCTTCTGCAGAGCAATCGTTAGCGGGGTGCAGTTCAAGCGCGACTCCCGCCAACACCTGCGTCTTTAACGACGTGACGAAAGGTACGATTTCGCAGCCATGTGTGAAGAATAAGCCAAACTGTATCGTCGCCACGTCCTCGGACGCCACTGGAGTTCTCTCTGGTTGTGATGCAGCCCCGGGCTACGATCTTGCCACTGGGCTTGGCACCATCAACGCCGAGAACCTCGTGAACAATTTCGCGAATGGCGCGGGAGCCGGCACCGCAGATTTCGCTCTATCCCTGCAGAACTGCACCTCGACCATCATAATTTCAGCTCCCGGTGGCTCAGGCAGCTTCACCGCGGTGATAACCGAGCTCAACGGCTTTAACACCGCGCTCACGTACACGTGCTCTCCGATGCCCTCCGAAGCCACTTGTAACGTAACCGCGACGAGTATCGACGCGACACACATCTCAGCGAAAGTCACGGTTAGCACAATGGCAGCAAGCAGGCTGATCCCGGTTGGGACTTCTCCCAATAGCCGTAGCCCATGGATTCAGCGTCATGTGCTGCCCCTCGCTTTCGTTTTGAGCGCTGCGATAATTCTTTTCCTCGTAAGCTTCGGAGCGAAGAACCGCCGGCTGAGTACCGCAATGGCCCTCGTCGCGCTCGCGTTAGGTATAACGATGGCCGCTTGCGGCGGCGGCGGTGGTGGTGGTACCAACCCAGGCACACCGGCCGGTGTCACGAACCCGACCTTCACGGCGATGGGCGGCACCGCTACCCATTCCTTGAACTTCACTCTGATCGTCGAATAGGAAGTAACGGAGGCAGCTGCAGAAAAAGGCGGGCGGTCGCAAAAGCGAGTGACGGCTCGCCCGCCTGAAACATTAGGAGCGCAGGCGAAACCTGCCTAACCAAAGCGTCCGATGTCGTTAGC
>CAWBIP010000007.1:0-157618 GCA_963789045.1 uncultured Verrucomicrobiae bacterium | reverse complement strand
CGTCAGAGCGAATTGCTGGTGCGCGTGGTGGCAGGCTGCGTTGATGAACGCACTCCCGATTTCATCCGAGCGACTCGAACATCTGCGACACCTCGAAGCGTATTTGCACGAGCAGATCCGCGGACAGGATCACGTCATTCCGCGCGTCGTCTCCGCGCTTCATCGTGGTGAACTGGGCCTAACGACAGCCGGGCGACCGCGTGGCAGCTTTCTGTTCTTAGGCCCGACTGGAGTCGGAAAGACTGAACTGACGATCGCGTTTACCCGTTACCTGTTTGGCGATGACAAACTATTTCGCTTCGACATGTCGGAGTATCAGACACAGGAAAGTCTCGGCGTTTTGCTCGGCGCTCGGATCGGCGAAGTTGGGCTTCTCGGAATGGCGCGCGCCAAGTCCGCAACCGGCACGCTGCTGTTCGACGAAATTGAGAAGGCGCACCCGCGCGTGCTCGATTTGTTCCTGCAAATCCTAGATGCCGCTCGCGTGACGATGGCGAGTGGTGAGACGCTGGACCTCAGCGGCTTCTACATTGTGTTCACGTCAAACATTGCCGCGTCGGAAATTCTCGGTCTTCAGCATTCGTCGTTTACGACAATGGAACGCCATGTCTTGGCCAAGGCGCAGCAATCTTTGCGGCCGGAACTTTACGCGCGCATCGCCGAAAAGTTGGTCTTCAATCGTTTGAGTTATGAAGTGCAAATGGAAATCGCGCGACTTCACGTTGGGCGTGAACTTTCATTTCTTCGCGACAAAGGCTTTCACCTGACCGCTGGCCACGCAGTTGTGTCGTTCTTGATGCAACGGGGATTTCATCCGCGATTGGGAGCACGTCCCTTGCGCGACACGATTGAAAAGCATCTGCGCGGCGCAGTCGCCGATGCCACGCTCGCGGAAGTAAGTTCTCGTACATTGGAATTCGTTGTATCTGCAAACGAACTCATCCTGCGGCCATTTTAGCCGCTCTCGCGCTCAGCTATCTACGTGATGATCTGCGCACCCGCAGCGGCGCGGCCGGCTTTCCGCGTGGGAGTACGGGCGCGGAACGGCCGAGAGCGCAGCGAGGACGGCGCAGATGATCACTGTTCCGCAAGGCAAACTCGGAGTCTGTGCGGGAAAGCAGGGCGGGCACAGTCTCCCCGCGGCGCAGCCGGTCCCTTTAGCGACGATGATTCCGAGCGCACCGCAGTGATCGCGCGTTGTGGAATGGAGCGCAGCGCAGCCTGCCGGAGCGGAGCTAAGGGAAACAACGTGCGATGACTGCATCTCTGCAAAAGGGGAGCAAAGTCTTTGAGCTTTTGGAGGGAGGCGCCGCGGCGCGGAAGCCCGGAAGGAGAAAGCTCAATGTCTTTGCGAGATGGGTGGTTGAACTTGGGCTCATGGGTGTCCTTGGCCTGCGGCTGAAATGTTCGTGGAGATGGCAGAACAGCGGCGTCTTCATCGCATCCACCCCAGAGGCTTGCCCCGTTTGACGCGGAAGGCGATGATTCGTGGCTTGGATAAAACCAGCGACATGCACGACCGGACACTTTCTGCTCCTTCTCGCTCGAATCTGGACTTTCAAGTGCTGAGCGACCATGCGCTCATGCGACTGAGAAAGCGAAGCGAAGAGCCCGAGTGGCAGAATGCCGCGCCGGTGCTAACGAAGGTTGCAGCGGCTCTCGTGCGGCTCAAGGTCGGCGGTCGAACTGTCACGGCAGAATTGGAGGTGCCAAAGGAAATCGCACATCTAATTACCAAGGGCACGGCGAAGCGTGCGGGAAGTGTCGTGCGGTCCGCGCAATCGGGCACAATCCTGAAGCATCTGAAGGAGGTAAAACCGGCGCATGTTCGCAAGCTCCTGAAATCCCCCATGTTGGCGTTTGTGCTGTTGGATGCACTTCAGTCGGCGTTGCTAAATGAAAAACTTGCTGCGATTCAGCTACAATTAAAAGACATTGATCGCAAACTGGAGGCGCAAAACCAAGGTCTCCTCCGCAAAGCAATCGAGCAGATGCGCGAGGTGCCGTATCTGAAGGGCAGAAATCGGTGGCAACGGTTGCACCAGATCCAGGATAGTCTGCGACTGTTTGAAGGCACCTATGGTGACCTATGCGACAGGCGTTGGGAAGAGATTGGTCAGCTGCTGAAAAGCTACGAAGGGGCGCGCATGACGAACTCCGCGGAGAACAGGAAACTTTGTGTCGCAGCTCAGGAAGTCAGCCGGGATATTGAATCGATTGCGAACGCAAAGGTCCTGCATGCGCACATGACGGTGGAACTTGGGGAACCGCTCGCTGCCGAACAGGAAGTGCTGCGACTCCAGGAATTTCTGCTTCAGCAAGAGGAACGATTCCAGGCAGCTTTCGGCCAAGACGCCGCCATCCAGAAACCGACGACACACCGACGGATTCTGGGTCGTGTCTTAAAGAAGCGTCGCGAAGCACACGGTCGCAAAGCACAGGAGCGGCTGATTGAACCCGCTGAGCGAATCGATCACCTGTTAAATAGTTCCCTCCTTCTGCTTCTGGCACTTCCGGAGAAAGCGGACCCAGGAGTCTCAGAGCGCCGCGAAAAGGGATCGGGGTCCGGCAGTGTCGACTCAAATTTGATATAGAAGAGGTCGACGCATCCCGCACACGCTGGTGTAATCAGCTGTTGTTCGCGACAGCACGGTAATGGCGTTGCGCTTCGCACACGCTTTGTTTTGGCTCTGCTTCCAATGCTTCACACTCCTGCTGTGCGGCATCTTGACCAACTCTCGATGAAGCTTGGTTCTTCGTGATGTCGAGTGCTGCGACGATTTCCTGTTGTCGTTTGGTTGCGACGGCGAGTTTTTCTTCGTGCTCGAAGGGTTGCTCGAATTGGTTCGTTAGATCGACAATTTGCCGGCGGGACTGTGCGAGATCGGTTTCGCGTTCGCGCAGTCGATGGTCAATGCTGTCGAGCGCATGTTCTAGCGACGCAACTGTTCCAGTGGGACTGTCACTGACATTCGCGCGGTAGCTGTGTTTGCCGTGAATCAAAAGCGTTGCTCGTTCATCGAACCTCTCGATTGAGATAGGAAAACCGCCGATGCTGCCAATTGTCTTCGTTGATTCGAATGACTTAATCCCAGCTGCGGCGAACACGAGCGCGCGACCCGCTTTGACGCGGTCGGTGAACGTCTCGTTCCTCACGGTCATCGCGAAGTTGTCGCCGCGCGTGCTGATCCGCGTCCGCAAGTCTTCGCGGATGTTTGCGATTTCGCGCTCCAGTATCACGCCGTTGTCGTTTAGGCGTCGAACGCGATAGCGCATCTGATATAGACTCTCCGCGTGCTGCTTTTTCAAACGCGTGAGGCGCATGACTTCCGCGTCAATCGTCGCCTTTTCGATCACGAGCGGATTGCCTGACGCGATCGCCTTCACTTCGGCGTACGTTAGAGCAGTAGAATCGACATCTTCTGCGCGGCGCATTGTGGCGTCGCCGGTCATGACTTGCGTTATGAAGCGGCACTTCGTTTCAAGCGTTTGCCACATGTAGGCGTCGAAGCTGCCTTCTGTGACATAGCGGAAGATCTTCACGTATTCGTTTTGGTTGCCTTGGCGGAGGATTCGGCCTTCACGCTGCTCGATATCGGCCGGTCGCCAGGGCGCGTCGAGATGATGCAACGCAACGAGGCGCGTTTGCACATTGGTGCCTTCGCCCATCTTCGCTGTGCTGCCGAGAAGGACGCGGATTCTTCCCTCGCGCACGGATTTGAAGAGCATCGCTTTGGATGTGTCGTCGGTGGCGTCCTGCGCGAACGCGATCTGATCTGCGGGAATGCCGCAGGCGATGAGTTTTTCGCGCACGTCATTGTAGACAGAAAACCAGCGGCCGTTGGCCTGCGGAGTGGAAAGATCGCAAAAGACAAGCTGCGCGCCCTTCGTCGGCGCGGATTGTTGCCAGATGTCGTGAATTTTTTCTACAGCCTTGTTCGTCTTTGAATCTGGATTGTCGCGGACGCGTGGAAGCACAAGCCGGAGATCGAGCGCCGCCTTGCGGCCTTCGGTCGTAATCTTGAGCATGTTGTCGTCACGAGGATCGACTCGACCGCTTTTGATTTTTTCGGTGCGCTTCACGAGTTGATCGACGAAACGCTTCAGCTCCGGGCTGCTTGGCGCGCTGATTATTATCGGCCGGCCTTGGTCGAGCTTCGGCACAGGCAACTTCAACATCTCGCCTGTTTGCACATCCGCGACCTGGCGAAACTGCTGCATCAACTCGGGGACGTTAACGAATCGCGCGAAACGGCTTTGTAAACGATACCCGCTTCCGTCCGGGCTCAACTCCATCGAAGTCACGGTTTCGCCGAATGTTCCCGCCCATGAATCGAAATGCTGGAGCCGATTGCGACGCAGCGTCTCCATCTGCAAGTAGCGCTGCATCGTGAACATCTCGGCCATCGTATTCGAGATCGGCGTGCCCGTGGCGAAGACGACACCTCCTCCTTTGTTTCGCGCTTGGATGTGTTGAACTTTGAGAAACAGATCGAAGGCGCGCTCGGAGGCGGTCTGCGGCAGACCGGCAACGCGCGTCATCTTCGTGACGTAAAACAAATTCTTGAACCGCTGCGCCTCATCGATGAAGAGCCGATCGATTCCGAGTTCTTCGAATGTGAGCGTGTTGTCCTTCTTGCCGTCGGCCGAGAGCGCTTCGAGCTTTGCCGTAAGCCGCTTCTTCACGCGCTCTAATTCTTTAACGAGGCGCGTACCGCGATCGGCGCGCTCCTCCCGAATGGCGGTTTCGATTTCGTCGATTTGCGCTGCGATGAAATTTCGACGCGTGTTCAATGAGACCGGGATTTTCTCGAAACTCGCGTGCGTCACAATGACGGCATCCCAGTTGCCGGTTGCGATCCGACTGAATAGACGCGCTCGGTTGCTCGCCGTGAAGTCTTCTTTTCCAGCAACGAGAATGTTCGCGGTGGGATAAAGAGTGAGCAGCTCGGAAGAGAACTGTGCGAGCATATGATTTGGCACGACGAACATCGGCTTCGTCGCCAGACCAAGCCTCTTCAGCTCGATTGCGGCTGCGACCATCGCGTAGGTCTTGCCTGCGCCTACCACGTGCGCGAGCAGCGTATTATCGCTCTGAACGATTCGCCAGATGGCATTCTTTTGATGTGGGTGCAGCATGATTTGTTGGCTGCTCGACGGCAGCGTCAGATGACTCCCGTTGAAAACACGCAGACGAACGGAGTTGAATTCGTCATTGTATTTTCGGGATAATCGCTCGCGCCGTTCATCGTCTTGCCAGACCCACGTTTTGAAGCGCTCTTTGATTTTTTCCAACTTGTCGCGCGCGGCTTCAGTTTCCTGCGCGTTGATTACGAGGCTGTCGTTTTTCCGATCGCGGTCATAAACTGTGGGCGTTTTGAGATTCAACGCGTCCTGGATCAATTCCAGTGCTGAATACCGCAACGTGCCCCATTCCGTCGTGTTTGCGACGGTGCCGCGTGCGTTGAAGTCACCCCGGACGAACCATGTTCCTAACGTTGCCGCGTGCGATACGTTGATCCCGTCAGCGTCGAGGAGTGATTTTGCGAATGCCTCCACGTCATCAGGCGGAATCCAGACCGCACCAAGTCGGGCGTCGATTTCGGATGCGGTGAGGTCGGTAGGCTGAACCGCTTCCAGCGCAGAAACGTTCTCCACGTAGCGTGGCTGTGCGAGAGCTGCCGCGCGGGCCGTGGTTAGTTTGGTGCGAACATCGCCGGAAAGATACTGGTCCTCAGTTTCCCACTGCTCCGTTTCAGGATTGTGAAAGACGAGACCTTTCAGTTCGGGCAGAAACTGCTCCGTGTGACAACCAAGCAATGTTTCCATGTACGCGAGATCGACACGGCCTTTCTCGTTAAGGGAGAACACGAGGGCATCGGCTGCTGATTCTGCCGCAACTGTGCGTCGTGGTTTTTGAATTGTGCGCTCATGAAAGATTGCAGCCTTCTTCGCGCGCTTGGTATCGGAGTTGTAATCTTCGAGGGAGCAAAGGAGCGGCAGATCAGGGTCACCGCGAAATGCGCGGCGATTGGCGCTTTCATTGATGGCGCCGAAGCGGGCGACAAACTGGTCGTAAACCAAATTAAGTCGCCGGCGTGCATCGACAATCTCTTCGTCGGTCAAATCCTCCAGTTGCGTGCGCAACACTTCGCGGACGGCGCTGCGGACCTTGATCAGTCCGCGAATGCGGCGCGCCGTTTCGTCTGGCAGATTGGAGATCGGCGTCAGCGTTGCACCAGTGCGGATCGCAATTGCGCCGTCGTGCAACGTGAAGGCATTTTCCTTCACATCATCTGGCGGGACGATTGGGTTAGCGGTAACTCGCGTCGTTAGATTATTCTCCTCAGCGCGATAGATGCCTTCTGGCAATGCAGCGATTGCTTCCCGAAGTGCGGTTGCCAGCTCGCGACCATCAGCAACGAGCGTCGGCTCGTTGCTGCGGTACATGGTGCCAGCGTTGACCATGTCGCCAAGCATCATGTGCGGATTGGCTGCGAAGTATTCGTTGATGCGAAACCTCACGCTGTTGCGATTGAGGTGCTCTGCGAGATTCTGCCAAGCTGGTCCGCTCGCTTTGTCGCCGTTAGCCAGCCGGCGCAAAAACACGATGTCACTCGTGACCTCGGTATTGGCGTTCTGCTTAAACGCAGTGTTCGGCAGTCGAATCGCGCCGAGAAAATCCGCTTTATCGCCTAGATAAGTGCGGAGATGTGAGTTCGTTTTGTCGAGCGTCCCTTTCGAAGTGACGAACACGACTAATCCGCCTGGTCGCACTTTCGCGATTGTCTTCGCGAAGAAGTAATCGTGAATCAGAAAATTGCGCTCATTGAATTCGGGATCATGCAATTTGTAGTCACCGAACGGAACATTTGAGACGGCCAGATCGAACCAGTCGTGCGGCAACATTGCGGCTTCGAAACCTTGCGTTCGGATCTCCGCGCCGGGATACAGTTTCCGCGCGATACTCGCGCTAAGAGGATCGATTTCGATGCCGGTGAGTTGTGACCGTGCCTGCATTTCGGCGGGCATGAGACCGAAGAAGTGGCCGACTCCAAGAGACGGTTCGAGCACGCGCCCGTGTTCAAAACCGAGCCGTTGGACGGCATCGTATATTGCGGAGATGACGGTGACCGATGTGTAGTGCGCGTTGAGTGTGGAGGCCCGGGCGGATTCGTACTCCTCAGCTGTCAGCAGTTCCTTTAGGCGCTCGCGTTCTGATGCCCATTCGCTTGATGATTGATTGGCGAAGACCTGCGGAATTCCGCCCCAACCGACGTATGTTACGAGGATGCGCTTTTCATCTTCGGTCGCTTCACGGGCTTCCGCATTGAGCCTGTGCGCAAGCTCGATAGCCGCAAAGTTGTCCCGGCATTTCTGTTTCAGCGAACCTCGACCGAGCGCATCCTCCACGCGGATGCGATAGTTGTTCGGATTTAGAGATTCTCTTCCTGCGGCAAGAGAATGTATTTCTCCCGAATCATCTCCCAGGCGCGATCGTGCGCCTGCTGTGGAGTTAGCTTTTGTTCTGTTTCCAATTTCCGCGTCAGAGTTTCCATTTCTTCGGTGGTCCTCTCCTGCGCCTCGAACAGAGCTTCCATTAGGGTGCCCTTCGTCTCCAGTTCCTGAACCATCTTCGGCCGGAACTCCCGCCAATGGCGTTCGGCCATCAGTCCGTATTGGGTCAAATAGATTCGTTTGCTCACGGGTGCGTGCGAAATCGAATAAACTGAGTTGATCGTCGCGACTCGCGACCTGTCCATTGCGTTTGAGCATACACGACGAGCGGACAAGTCTCACGGCGGACACGGGAGGAAATGCTCCGCGTGCGGAGCAATCGGGAGACCTTGTGGGTCGATTGAGACACTCTTCGAAGGCGGGCAAAAACGCGGCGTTTTGCAACGTTTTCACCAGGTCGGCGAATTAAGTCCAGTGCCTGCAATTCTTGATCATTGGCACTTGCACTCTCGTGCTGTGCGTGGGTGCGCATGTTGACGGCATAGAGCCGGACTCCCACAGTGTGAAGTAGAGGAGGTCTGTGGCACCCGCTGAATCACCTGCTGAGATTCCATTTTGCCCTGTGCAAAACGGGTACTACTACTTTCCGTATCCGCCGGATTATGCGAACGGACGGACAAATAATGGCGGCATTGATCTTGTTCATGAGCCGCACCGAATCGACGAAATTAGCGAGCTAAAAGCGCTGCCGAGCATACGATCGATCTTGCTCCGGTTGAATGGGCCGGAAAGTGAGTTTTTGACGTTGGGATTCGAGGCCGGACCGCAAGACAGATTTTTCGACGGCTACTTGGAATGGGATTCACGCCTTGCCGACGAAGAGAATTATCGGAACCTGCTGCGGTGTTTTTCGAATTGGATGTTGCGAATGCATCCGCAGCTCGCTCCGTACTTGCCCTCATGTCTGCGAGGCGAAATCCAGCAGTTCAACTATCGAGACAAGTGGCACGGCGACAGAATTGCGCTCTGGTTTCGAGTAGCGACCCAGAGTGCGGCAGACGAACTATTGCAGTTTTTCGCCGCTTGTCTGATCGATGAAATCTCGCCGCAACCGAGATCCGTTCGCGCAGCGGCCACAGTCAAAGAGAACCGTGGGACGCCTTAGATTACAACTACGGCCGGTGATGCTCGGGTTTGTAGTAAAGCCCGGATCCTCGTCAGACGTTCTTCGTGCGATAGAAATAGCTTCGAGTCTTTGGGGCGGAGCTTTCTTTCCGATCATTCCATTGCTCAAACGTATCACCGGACCGATTCGGCACCAGGTGCCACGCCGAATCACAGCCGAGCAGATGGTGGCCGGTTATGTCGATGCGTTTGACCCTGATGTCCTTGTGAAGATCGGCAATCTGACGATCCCAAAAGAATTGGCCAACAGCCGTCAGGTCATCGAGGCCGATGAGGTGCTTTCTAATTTTTCGGACGATCACACTCCAAAGTGGGGCATCGGTGCGCCGGAATTTCTGGCAAGATTCGCACGAGATGAACTCAAGTACGTCCGTGATCCGCCTATCAATATAATCTTTCCAAAGCCTACCCGACGGCATCGAATGTTTTTGGGGTCGGTTTTTGGCGCATTGCCGAAAGAAGTAGCCGACGCGGTGCGAATCGTAATGCCTGCTCGCAACCTGCGGCACCCGCCGTGTTCAATCGATAATTTTTTCGAGTTCATGGGCGCAGAAACCCTTTTCCCGCGACGATTGCTGAATTTGGATTTACGCCTGCGACGTTCCGAGTCCTGCGTCTTCCTTATCGACGCTTTGAACGCCGACGATGTGATTGATTATTGGAATCTTCGGGCTGCTGGTTGGATGGTTTTACCCATTCCTCGGCAGGTCTGCATGAACGCCGGAGCGCTTAGCCTAGCGAGGCAGTTCATCGACGGGAATTACTGGGAGTACAGGCACAGCCCGGGCTTTTACCACAGCACTAATGTGATGAAAGGCCGCACAGTGCCTCCGGCTGACCTAGTGCGATTTATCAACGGGCTGTCGCTCGCGCCACCGAAGGGAAATAATGCGCGGATCGTTATTCGTCCTAACTACCCGAGGATTTGGGACGAATGGGCGAGGGAAAAAGATCAAGTAGACGTTGAGCGCCTTTATGCGGCCGAGTCGGACACGGACATTTCAGAGGACGCGAAGAGCCTCGATTTCACACCGATTGCGCCGAAGTTCGTTAGCCGATTCGGCGGGCATGGCACGCCGAGATTTGTTAACGACGTAGAGGTTCGTTTTTACGGCGGCACTGAGCTCTACGCAGAAGTTATCCCCAGCGGCTCGTCGTCGTTGGCCCGCGCTATCTCATCGCTCGGTTTTCGCGAGTGGCGATTTTCGAACTCTGGCCTCTCGCTTTTATGTGAACACCCCGGGTTCAAAGCTTTTTTATCGCCACCGCTCGCCGAGCGAGTCTTCTCTGAATGGTTGCGAACCAAAGGGTTGGAGGTTGAGCTTTCTGACAAGGGCCACATTGCAAGACAGATGTTGAGGCAGCTTGGCGGTGTGCGCCGTTCCGGCGTGCTCGCCAGCCGTGGGCTAATTAATCTTTTGCGACGAATGACCACCCGCGCGGCGTCGGACAACAGACCTGGAGCCGACCCCGATGCCTCGCTAGAACCCTCCGGGAAAGTGCTGCCGGCGGCAACATTCCTTGCCGAGGTTAGAAAGTTCGCTTCCCAAGAAGGAATTCCTAAGGTGGACGATCATGTTCGCCGCCTTCTCGATTTTCAAATGTTTCGACTCGGCCTGCGCATCCAGTGTAGCATCTGTCGACAGCGATGGTGGCAATCTCTTAAGGAGCTGGACTATCAAGTTTCCTGCCCTAACTGCTTTCAGCGATTTTCAGTTGCGTCTTGGGTTCCAGGAGATTTCGAATGGGCTTTCCGAACTGTCGGGCCGTTCAGCCTGCCGGATAGCGCATTTGGTGTTTATGCGGTGTTACTTACGTATCGCTTTTTTTCTGTATTGCTTCACGGCGCTGCGACTCCGCTTCTTAGCTGTAATCTCCGGAAGGCGGGAGTCGAGCGAGAATGTGATTTAGCGCTGCTCTTTGAGCTTCTCCAATACGGCAGGCGGCATCGTGATCTGATTTTTGTGGAATGCAAAACGTTCAACGAGATCACGAAAAGAGATGTCACGCGTCTGGAGGAGCTCGGAGATGATTTTCCCGGCGCCGTGCTCGTATTCGCGACCTTGCGCGATAGTTTTTCGGAACCCGAGCAAAAGCTGCTTCGTCCCCTCGTTAACCGTTCGCGTAAGTATTGGAAAAGTGAAAAGCCGCTGCACCCGGTAATCATTCTCACAGGCAACGAGCTGTTTGCAGATGAGAGTCCTCCTAGATCATGGGAGTCGTTAGGCGGCAAACATACGGGTTTCAAATCGCGATATGAGATTGGACACAACCTGGTCGATCTCGCGGATGCAACGCAGCAGCTGTACCTCGGTTTGCCTCCCTGGAGGGAGTGGCTCAGAAAACGCAGTAAGAAACGGCCGGTACCGGGTCCTACCCAAACACAGGGAGAGCCCGATGAGTCACTGGTGATAACAACGCCCGTGCATATAGCATTGCGTCAGGTTGAGTCTCGCGACTGGCCTGGGAGTTAACTGCGACCGCGAAATCGTTCCGCGCTCGCTACTATTCTTGCCTGATCAAGCGTGACCCCGAGCTTTTATGAGTCAGTGCATTAAACGTAACGAGCTACGTTGGCGTGATGCTGACGACCGTATTTGCGCTCGGGGAAGTTTGGACTCGAATTTGCGTTTCGGTGCCGTCCGTCGCGATGTAACCGCTACGTACCAGCTCCTCGATCTTGGTCGCGCGAACCGGTTCACCCTCCGCCGAAGCAACCTCGATTTCCGTTCCGAGGACCGGCCAAACCAGCGAGGCGTAAGAAATGTAATCGTCTCCACCCGAGGCGAGGCCGAACGAAGAGCAGATTACACCGCAAACACTGCCTTCTCTGTTCACCACTGGTCCGCCGCTCATGCCCGGGTCAAAGCGCGCATCCGTGCGAAAGCACGGAAATGAGAGCATGGAGGAGTCACGGCGTTCCGCATGAATCTCGATGATTCGGCCAGTTGTGAAGGAACCCTTCTGCTCGAACGTGACTATGCGCCTTCCGTCTTCGCCGACCTTTGTCGGCTCACTTAAGCCATGATATCCAAAAGCTGTAATTTCATCGCCAACTCTTGGCAGACCTGGGCTGAGTCGCATCCTTCGAAAAAGCACCGGCTTTCCGTCGCGTTCTGCGCGGCGCAACCAGCACCAGCCAATGTCTAGGCTGCGATCACACCAGGATTTCTGAATCGGCCACAGTCCTCCAACAAAGTGCTCATTGCTGGGTCCATGTCTTTCGTCGCTGACATAGAGGGCATAAAGGTCGCCGCCCTGCAAGTGCTGAGGCTCGTCGCAAACAGCGAGTCCGGCCGCTACGGCGGCCTCCAGCACAACATGGGAAGCCGTCATCATCAAACCGTCACCGCCAACGACGAAGCCGGTGCCGATGGGAATAAAGTTGCCGTCTCGCACCGTAAACAACGGCATCACAACTTGCTGATGCGGTGATCCGAATGCATCTGGCGACATCGGCTGAAACTTCGGGTCGCCACCATTTGTCAGTTTCTGTGTGATAATGCGATCTGCCATTGCACACTTTGCCAGCGCATTTCCGATGTCGCAATTGAGTGCCTAAGCGCGGTGTTTTCACCACGTAACCCGCAATCAGGGCGAGCGACGCATACGAATTTCGAATAAGGAGTTAGAACACTTCGCCAGATCTACGATGTAGAAGGGATTGCTTTCTTCGGCCGACTGAGTTGCGTGGCGAATTCGGCGGCAGTGGCGCGCTCTCGTTATGGCCTCCGCCAACGATCGGGTCTTCCGGCAGAAGTCCGTCGAACGCGTTCGACATGTGGAGTTGAGCCTGGCTCTATTTGTCGCGCTCTTTCGATCGCCTTCTTTTGCGTAGGCTCGACCGCACTGGCTCTCTCCGAATCGCCTCGCCTTACGGCGTAATCGCCCTCATCTCGTCGTTCAACGTAGATTCTTTTGTCGGCCATCGGATTGCTCCTTTTCCAAACAGTCATACCACAGCTGAGAACGATCAACGGCAAGATTTGTTTAAATTTTGAAGACATCGTTCGCGTGTTCGATGAGTCGGGTTCGCTGATCGAAACGCATGAATCAGAGGGTGCGTTTCGCGAGTTTTGATAGGCGTTGCAAGTTGTAGTAGCATCTGTAAGCTAACATCCGATGGCCGTTCAAAGTTTAGGAGATGCGATTCGGCAACTTCGGATTAAGACTGGCTTGTCGCTTCGTGAATTCGCGGAGAAAGCGGACATCTCTCCTCCATTTCTGTCGGACATAGAACTTGGTAAGCGATATCCTTCTGACGATACTCTCGAGAAACTGGCAAAGCTTCTGAAGGTTAGTGTCGAACACTTGAAGCAATATGATCACCGCGACTCTGCGAGTGATCTCAAGCGGCTGATAGAATCAGATCCACGAATCGGACTTGCCTTCCGAAACACCGTACAGGGACTGAAAAACGGTAAGGTTACGCCAGAGGATTTGTTGCGGATGCTAAGTCAGCCGAAGAAAAGGCGAGCGTGAAAACATTTCGCGCTCGATCGGGCCCTTTCGATCAGCAGCTACGATTCTCGCCGCAGGAGATCGATTCCATGTGCTTCGATGCGCTCAGCAAAGCGGGCGCACTTCCAGCCACGCCGGAGGCGGTCCGTATTGATTGGTTCGTAGAAACGTACTTTGATTGCAGAATTGCATACGAAGACCTCGACAACGGCGTCCTCGGCTGTACTGCATTCAACGAAAACGGATCTATCAGAGCGGTCTTTCTCGCGCGGCATTTGGAGGACGGCAGGGACTGCTCAAAGCGCCGCATTCGGACCACTCTTGCACATGAGGGCGGACACTGTCTCATGCATGCAGGCTTATTTGCAGGCTCGTCGCAAAGGAACCTGGAACTTGAGCCTCGCCGCAATCACGAGAACCTCGATTTTAGAAACCGCCGGATTTTGTGTCGAGAGGAAGATTTTTCAGGTGGCAGCGGTAACCGCGCCTACAGCGGCAGGTGGTGGGAATGGCAGGCCAATCGGGCAATCGGTGGATTTTTACTCCCGACAACTCTAGTTCAGCAGGCTGTGGCGCCGTTCAGCCAGCTTTCGCCGGTCACTAAGTCCCCTCGGGTCGACGGACCAAACAGAGAACGCGCGGTGGCTGAGCTGGCCCGTGTTTTCGAGGTCAATCCGATCGTAGCACGAATAAGGTTAACGGAGCTCTTCCCCCTTTCGGATGGCCAATTCGAGTTTTAGTTTTTTTTGGATTTGACTGTTCGCTATCATTAGCTAACGTGGGCGTATACCAGCGGCACAGTGTCGCCGGTAAAGAAGGAAATAATTAATGGCGACAACGATCTTTTACAAATACCCGCAGCTGTTGACCCAATCGGACGACGGTAAGTTCGATCTGCTTCATCATCCCGGTACGCCGACGCCCCATTCGGGCGTGTACCGGTGTGAAGTTTGTGGCAAGGAGGCAACTTCAGTGCAATCGCATCCGCTTCCACCGCAAAACCACCACCAACATGAACCCGGGCAGGGACCGATCCGCTGGCGGTTGGCCGTCTGGGGTTAAAGAGAGAATAGACCTTATGGAAAACGAAAACCAAAAAGAACAAGTGAGAATACATATTGATCGCGAACCTTACGAATCCCCCAATCCGACGACTGGGGCGGCTGTATATCGGCTCGGCAAGGTCGGTAGCCATCGCGAGCTATTCAGGGAAACGGAAGGCAACCGCGAGGACGAGTTGGTCCCCAACGACGAAACCAAGGTCCGGCTCAAACCGGACGAGCATTTCTACAGCGAGAAAGAATTCAAGATTATCGTCAACGCGCGAGCAAAGACCGTAACGAAGAACTCGCTTTCGTTTGATGAGGTTGTCGCCCTTGGTTTCGATGACCCGCCGCGCGGCCCCAATATTATGTTCACCATCACCTATCGAAATGGTCCTCGTCAGAATCCTGAAGGCACTCTGCTAGAGGGTCACTCCGTTAAGTTGAAAGACGGGATGGTGTTCAATGTCACAGCGACTGATAAATCGTAGCGCAGACCTCAAGCGGCTTAGGGATGAGGGATATGATCTTCATATCACGTCGGGCTATTTATTGGTCAAGCACGTCCCATACGTCAACGCAGCGAAGAATATAAAGTTCGGGACGCTCGTCTCAAAGTTGACGCTCGCCAATGACGTTACGGTCACGTCGGTCGACCACGTCGCGTATTTTATGGGCGAATATCCGTGTAGGGCGGACGGGATCGAGATAGAACGCATTCGTAATAGCAGTAACAAGATCCGCCTCGATGTCGATCTGGAGGTGGACCACACTTTTTCAGCGAAACCCAAGCCGAGCGACACTTACTTTGATTACTACGCGAAGATGGTGGCATATGTTGCAATTCTTTCTGGGCCCGCTCAAGCCATTGATAGTCGCGTCACAGCACGAATTTTCCCCGTTATCCAGGCGGAGGAAAATGAGTCAGTGTTTAACTATATCGATACGGCATCGAGCAGAGCTGCGATTAATGTTGTTACAGAAAAACTGGAACTCGAGAAGATTGCGATTGTGGGTGTTGGTGGAACAGGGTCGTACGTCCTTGATCTAGTCGCCAAGACGCCGGTGAAAGAAATCCATCTTTTTGATGGCGATACGTTCTACCAACATAACGCGTTCAGGTCGCCCGGTGCGGCGTCAGGCGATGAATTAGAACAGAAACTAAACAAGGCAGCATATTTCAGCGCGGTTTATTCCCAGATGCGTCGAGGCGTCGTCGCTCACGGCTCTTACATCGACACGGAAAATGTTAATGAATTGACGGGCTCCCAGTTCGTCTTCCTTTGCCTGGATCGCGGGGACGCTAAGAAACTAATCGTCGAAAGATTGGAACAATGGGCGATCCCTTTCGTCGACGTTGGAATGGGCGTCTACATGACGGAGGGATCGTTGGGCGGAATTCTCAGGGTTACGACCTCGACGCCAGAGCGACCGCGATCTGCAAAAGATGATAATAGGATTCCTTTCCTCGACGGCGACGGCGGGAATAACGAATACGCCCACAATATTCAAATCGCTGATCTGAATGCGATGAATGCGGCATTAGCGGTAATAAGATGGAAAAAGCTGTTTGGCTTCTATCACGATTTCGATCATGAGCATCATTCAACGTACACGATAGACGGGAACGCTCTTACTAATGAAGATAAATGTGAAGCGCGACATCCCGCTCACGCATGAATTCGTCGAGTTCATTCCTGATCCAAAGGACCTAAAGGACCGCACAATCTATGTGTCGATACCTTTTGCGACGGCAGTGCACAAGTGCTGTTGTGGATGCGGAAAACAGGTTATTACGCCGCTCACCCCGACAGACTGGAGCCTAACATTTGACGGTGTATCGGTTTCGCTGGAACCATCGGTTGGAAACTGGAGCTTCGACTGTGGGTCTCACTATTGGATAACTAAGAATAGGGCAATCTGGAGTTCCCCTTGGTCTGAAGAGGAAATCGATCGTGGCCGGTCCTACGATCGCCGCTTAAAAGCAAGACATTACAAGAAATTCGGGAACGGTGGTCGTAACGCCGCCAGCGTCCAGGAAAGTGGATGCCCAGCCCCAGAGACATTGTGGAGCAGGTTGAAGAAGTTGTTTCGGTAACTCGGTCATCAGTTTGGCGAACTTGGCGGGTACTTCACGCGTCGGCCATTATTGGCGAGGGCTTCGAGGGTGGTGAGGGTGCGATCGAGCTCGGCGAGAAGAGGAGCGAGGCGTTTGCCGCCGGGAAAGGCGTCGAGGAGCGCGGCGTAATACCAAAGTGTCCCTTCTTTTTTACCGTTGAACCGGCTCCAGAGTTTGTCGCCTTCCGTACGGTAATCCATAAGGATGGCGCGGAGATTGTGCAGTTTATCTGCGGCCGACACAATCTGGGTCGAGGCCGGCGCGTGCCTAAGATGCGCGATGTAGGATTTCTTTCTGGCGAGCCAGGGCGGCTTGGGCGTCTGGTCAGTATCAGTGCAGCCGTCCACGATCTTTGCGACCGCTTTGCCGAATTTTCTTTCGATGTCGCGCAAGCGTTTGGCGCCGCCGGCATCCTCCACCGCATCATGCAGCAGCGCTCCGATCGCTTCCGTTTCGGTGGCGCCATATTCCATCGCGATTGCCGTCACGCCAAGGATGTGCGCGATATACGGGATCCGGGTCTTCTTGCGGAGCTGACCGCCGTGAACACGAGTCGCATAGGTCAGCGCCTGTTCAAACTTTCGCGATAATCGCATTCGAGATTCTGCGGGTTAGGCTGAATTTCCGCAAGGTTCGCGGAGAGACCACTTTCAGCACCGCTTGATTAGCGAGGTAATCGACTCTCGTTGCGGAGTAAATCGATTCCCAACGTTTCAAGAACCAAGCGGGGAAACAATGGTCTGCTGGATAGAATGCGGTGATCGATGTCGTCGGCCTCTTTGTCTGAGGGTTCAGGACCTACCGGTGAATAACATCCGAGTTTGTTCTGATCAGTAATTTGGGCGAAGCCACGAGCCATTACGCACAACATTGTCTCAATGTAATCGTAAATGTCTTGAGTGGACTTCATACGCGGCTCGGCAGTCATCCAAGCGGTGATCTCCGCCGATCGATCGAACAATAGGATTCGAATGAGTCGCGAAATCGACGCATCGGTGAGGTTGGCGAACCAGCGATAATAGTCAGAACTGACGTTGAGTGTCGCGCCGCGTTCGGCGCACATCTTCTTGTAAAACTCGATCAGACCCCCTTTTTTCGCTTCCGGCTCCATTGTTTTCTAAACAAGTCGTATACGCTCACGCCGCCTAGTCACGTCTTCACGGCGACGACGGTGTAAAGCTTCTCGGCCATCGAATACATTGCTTTCGCTTTTAAGTGAATTACCTCGATCACGTTTCTGGAGAAGACCAGCGTCACTTCAAGTTCTCCGTCGAGAAGCCTCAGATTGTAATCGGCAAATGATTGTTTCTCGAGCAACTCTAAAAGATCCGCTGGTGGTTCGCCAAAACGATGTGCTCTGATAGTTCGTAGCTTCTTCGCGAGTTCGAAGGTGCGTTCCGCCTGCTCGGGCCTCACACGAAATTCGTCGCTTTTGAAAGCGATGTATTCCCGAATCCTGTCCCATGACGGTGCAATTTCTAAAGTGCTTAGGCAGTCGTCGGTCGCCAGATTTTTATTTGCATTTTTTTTCGCCTGTAAGGACTTCACATTCGGGTGTTCTGGAAGGCGCTTTTGGATTTCTGTCATCATTTCCTTCACCAATGTATCGTAGCCGTTCCAAGCGTTATCGATGCAGATCATCGCTAGCTCGGTTCCAATCGGGTGCGTGAATGGGGCATTCACAAGGTCAAAGAGAGGATTGTTTCGACCGAGTCTCTCGCGGAGGTGATCACTGAGTAGATAATCCGGACAACTATGATCGACCGGGAGGGGATCAGGAGGGGAGGAGCCCAAATCTGGACGATTGTAGATTTTCCTCGCTAAATGAATGACCTCTTCAATGTCGTCGCCAATTTGTTCGAGCCATTCTTTAGGAACTCCAAGGGCCAGCTTAGGGACGATTTGTTGCACAGCGAAGACGTACAGTAGGTACGTCTGCATTCGCCCCATGTGAGATTCAAATTTCTCGATGGGGGATTTCGAAGCCGGACCCGCCTCTGGCATCTGCAAAATATGAAACCGATAGGTTATTTTTGCGAATTAACTGTTGGGATCCTCGAAATAGAGTGGGAGCCAGGATTGTGGGTCCGAGGTTCTGAGGTTCATAATGCGGCATGGACATGAAAGTTGAACAATTGCCGAGAGATTTTATCGCGGCCAGCCATGTGGCCCGGGTGGCCATCCAACTGGCGAACATTGGAAAGAGCACACCGGAACAAGAGTTGAATCGCGCATGGCGACTGATTGAGGTCGCTCGAGGAATGGTCCGAGAGCATGCGGCGTTTCGGCCGGTGTCGACAGAGCTGCCGAAGGCCAGCGAAAAGCCGGAGGCAGAGTTTGTATCGCTGCCTGGTCCGGGTAAACGATGTCCGATCAGCGGTCTCGGCCGATCAATGCTGTATCAGCTGGAAGCGCTCGGAAAGATTCGAATGATCTCCCTGCGTCGCGAGGGCAATGTGCGAGGAAAAAGGCTAGTCTGTGTTGAATCCGTTAGGCATTATCTTCGGACGCTGGACGCGCAACAGAATCGGCAAAGCGCCTAGGACCGAGTCCGAAGAGCGCGTGTTTCTCGCCATTGCGCGCCCGCGAGCCTTTCGTATTGCCGCGAACTGCGCGTGATCAGTGATCCGGCGCGCTCCACGGATGGCCGAGAGCGAGCGAAGGCCCACATGACGCAACGGCCGCAGGCCGCAAATATCTGCGACCCCAGACTTTGGTGCGCTCAGTATTGCAACTCCGCAGGCACACTCAGATCAGTTGTTCGCGGGAGAATCCCCTGATAAGGGTTTTGCCCTTTTGTCCCACGGAATATCGCCGGACAGTTGTTCGGCGTGTTCCGCGATAAGACCACCATTGTTGCCATTCTACGAAATCCCAACCCGGTCGGAGGTGCGACTACTTTGCAAAGTTCAACGAGCCGGTCTTTGTCCTGGGGTGGAAAATCGACGGTTTCCGGATGTAACGGGCGCTCCCGAATAAGATGGACAAATTCGCTCTGGGTTCGCACACCGATCTCGTCCAGGACCCGCGTTGCTTCCTCGCAAATACACACGGCTAACACAGCTTCGACGAAGTTGCCCTGGATGACAGGCCTAACAAATCGGATGTTGTCGCTAACTTGCTTCCCGGACCCAATGAAATCGTCGACGTACACCAACGCGCCTTCACCAAGCGTGAATGTGAGATTCGCAAGCTGATCGATATCTCGAGCGTCAAGTATATTAAACTTTTGGGCTTCAAGATGTGCTTCGTCGCGCAACAGGTTAAGCATCGTCGAACTGCTGCTTCCCGCTTGATCGAAGCTCAGAAAAATCACCTGCTGTTTGCTAAACTCGCTCTCTTTCAAGAACGCCGTCAGCTTTTGATAAGCGGCGACGAGGTGCTTTGCCAAATCACCTTCCGGGATGTAATTGATCCGCCGGACGAGATTCCGCAGACAACGATGGTCGGCAGCGTCGAACTGGTTAAGCCACCGCAGCACAGCGGTAGGCGTTACTTTCTTTCTGCGATAATCCCGAAACCGCCACGCAGTCTCAAGAGCGAACCAGAGATTTGGCAACATCGGCGCAAATCAATTCTCTGATTCTTGTTCGGCCTGCTCAGGTGGATCTGATCCTTTCAATTTTTCGAGAACCGAGTCTATGTAATCTCGTGTAGTCGTAAGCGACTCTAAAACGTTCTCGCGATCTACGAGGTGCTCTATTTTGAGTCGACGGAGTGTGCGCGTGAATTCATTGCACGCTTGCACCGCGCCTTGGATTTTCCTGTCTTCAAGAACGAATCGATCGAAAAGACGCCTGGTCTCAGCATCGATTTGATCTAAGTATTTTGTCAGCGTTTCTCGGACATCGGCTTTGACTTCCTCGTCCTCCGCATTTTCAAACGCCTCAATAATCCGTCGAAAGTGGATGACGCTCTTAATGCTTCTTGCCCGGTATTTGTCTACTAATCGCTGTATAAGATCGTTTGACCCAAATCGTTTAAAAACGACGGGCAATTCTTTGCTGATTAAATCGATTACAGGTTTCGCCTCTATCCAAAAATTCGAAGGAATGCGCTGAGTGGGGTCCGGGTGCAAAGAAAGCTTTTGGAACTTTTCAGGAAAACTCAGTAAGATAAAACAGCGTTCAATCTGCGGCAGACTAAGCCCGGTCAAATTGGTAAGCTTTTTCGGATCGCGTTCTCCCAGCTCTTGAATGACAAGCTTCAATGCGAGGGCTACAGGCATCATTTCCCAAGCCTCCCGAAAGTTATGGATTGAAAACATGTAGAGCAGCCGCGCCAACTTGTCGGGAGGCTCAACGATATTCGCGGGAATCTTGAGTGAAATGCCCTCTGCCTCGAGTTCAACGCAACATTTGTGGCGCCTCTCTCCATCGAGTATTCGATATTTATCTTGGCCCTTTAACTGGTACACCGTGATCGGTACGAGAACGCCGTGAATACGGATATTATCCTTTAGGTCCTTTAGAGGTTCGGGATCGAATAGGCGCCGAGGGTTGTCTTCGCTTCGAGCGATTTCCCCGGGTTTCAATCTTTTGAGAATTCCTTTCGGAATTACGTGCGCTGTGTCGCTGGCCGTTGAAGTAGGCATAAGTTATCTTTGATTCGTAATTATCAGTTCGCGAGCTCGTCTCCGTAGATGCGTAAAGCCCGCTATGTTTCGCCGCGTCATGACTACCTCACAAGCATAACCGCGCGCTAATTCCCGACCTTCCTTGGAATCTGCATAACTCAGAACAAAAGGGATCCCATTGCGAGACAGTTGTTTCATCCAACGTCTAAGAACCGGAAGATGGTGAATGGAAAATAAATTTTCACCATATTCGCGAAAGACGCGCCGGCGCCGAACCGAGAACGGGGGATCCATGTAAACGAAGTCGCCAGATTTCGTTTTCTCAAGAAGCTGCTCAAACGAGCAGCATTTTATTTTCGCGCGGCGTAGAACTTTGGCGGCGCTAGATAATGTTGCAGCGTTTGGTAAAGTGCCGCAGCTTCCCGCGCCGAAAGGGACATTGAATTCGCCGCGAAGATTGGTCCGGTACAGCCCATTAAAACAAAAACGATTCAGATATATGAATCGCGCGGTTCGAAAGGATCGAGTCAATTTCGCAGGATCGAGCGAGCGCAGGGAATAATAGAACTCGCGACTAGCGGACATTGACGCCAGATGGTGAGATACAGTGTTGTGGCCATTGCAAATCGTGTCGTATGCGTGGACGAGTTCGGTGTTTAAGTCGCCAAGCAGTGCCTGGCTGGGTTCGATCTCGAAGAATAGGCAGGCCGATCCCGCGAATGGCTCGACGTAGCGTTCAAACTGCTGTGGCAGATGTTTTTTGAGCCGAGAAATCAGTCTTCGTTTGCTTCCCGCCCATCGCAAGAAAGTCTGCATTCCGATCGCCAGCAAACAGCTACACCTAAATCGCGCTGTTTAGAAGCGATTTTATGGAGCGCAACGGTCGCCGGAAGTCTCGCCGCTTGCCGAATGACAGGGCGTCGCAGATCAGATCGTAGCCGCGCTTATCTTTGCGCGGATGAACTTCGTAGACGTGTTGCACTTAGGCTTCCTCGAAATAGTCGCCGTCGATCTTCTTTACGCTGTAAGCATGTTCTTCGGATACGCCAATTCCGTGTTCGATCATCAGCTCCGCCAACCGGCGACCGTCGATCAGAATAATTTTCTGATGCAGTCCGGCGGCGTAATCGCTTGCGTTATCGTGAAAGCTGCTGGTCGTGATAAAGATCCCTTTGCTGGCTTTCTTGCCAGCGAGTGCGCCCACAAAATTTTGAATTTCCGGTCGTCCAACGTTGTGCTTCCAGCGTTTCGCTTGAACATAGATGACGTCGAGGCCTAATCGGTCCTCGTTGATTACGCCGTCGATTCCTTCGTCACCGACTTTTTGAGTTACAGCAGCGGCCTCTTTCCTCGATCCGCCGTAACCCATCGCCACCAGCAAATCCAAAACCACTTGCTCAAATCGAAATGGATCGACGGTCAGAAGTTTTGCGCGTAGATCGGTTATTAATGTTTCGCGAAGTTCGGCGAAAGCTTCTTCCATTCTCTCTTCGGGCGAGACTGACTCTTCTTTGTCGTCTCCCGCCTGCACGGCCGGCGCGGCTTTTGACTTTCTGAAGTCGCGGAATTCTGGGAACTGGCTGAGCAGCCGGATGTCTATTCTCGAAGGCGCCTGCTGCAACACTTCCTGCCCTCGATCGGTGATTCGATTGCGGCCCCGCCCGGACGATTGGATTAGGCCCGCTTGTTTCAGGTATGCTAGCGCCCAGTAGACGCGATTCTCGAACCGAGATTGCTTTCCGCTCGCCAACAGTTCGTTCCGGTCTGCGTCGGTGAGTTGTAATTCGTCAGCTATCGCCTGGATCACCATTCGATTGGCGATGTCTTCGGGAGCGGCTGCTCCAAACATTCGTAACGCTGGAAGCATCAAATCCTGGAACGGCGGGATCATTGTGGAAAGACACTACTGCTATTTCACTAATTCCATCAGCTTGCCGTAGCTGTTCACGATATCGTATTTGACCTGGTCGGACGTGATTTTGGCGAAAAACTTGCGGGCGCAGTCGATCTTGGATTGCTCGATCTTGCGCAGGTCCATCGAGGACATCGATCCCTTCGTTTCAGCGACGAAATAGACGTGCTTCACTTTGCCCTCTTGAAAGGCGATGGCCCAGTCGGGGTTGTAATTGCCTACCGGCGTCGGAATCTGGAACGCGCTCGGCAGCTTCGCGTAGACAGTCACCTCGGCGCTGGCGTCGAGCTCGCCGACGAATGTTCGCTCGTTCGTCGAGTCGGTGAAGACGTAATCGTAAATCGCTCGGTTCGCCTTGAAACCCTTGCTCAAATCTTCCTTCTTCGGCTGGGTGAAGATGTCGATCGAATGTGTCTCGTCGATCGGACTGTAGGCGAGGTGTTCGACGATCACGGTCGCCTTTTGCTCGTTGATGAGCGTGCCGGCCTTTTGGATGAAATCCTCAGGGTTTGCTTTGAATTGTCCGAACTTCGCGAGGTTGATTCCCTGGAGAATGGTCGCAATTGTCTTTCGGGTTAGCTGCGTGTCCTCAGCCAATTTGCCGATCAAGTCGTACTTCACGGCCGAGCTCGCAGAAGTAGCCATCTTCTCGGTCGCACTTTCGCGAATCACAAATGAATCTTTTTTCTTCATCGACTCGTAAGTCGCTTCGTCTTTCTGCTCGCCAGCAATCACAGTGTATTGCAACGGCGTTACCTTTAGTTCCTTGTCGAGCGTCTTGATGCATTTCTCAATCAACTCAGATGTTTCGAAATCCACCGCGTAAATCGCTTTGCGATTGATACGGTTCCATAGCTCCTGAAACTCCTTCTTCTCGAAGTTTGCGTTGGGCGCGACTAATTGCCCTTTTCTGTCATCTGAAATTTCCGGTAGCTGAACGGCGCTAAACACGCTGTCGACCAGTTGGAAAACGTGCTCTGTGTAAGGCTTTAGTTCCGGAGGCAAGGGCGCCAAAGTGCCGGTCTTTTTAGCCTCGTGGTATTTCTCCACGACCTTGCGATCGACGTCCACGTAGCCGTTCTGGATGAGGTAGAACTCAAGCTTCTTTGCCATTTGCGGAGTCACGGCTACGTCGCCGGTCGGCGTCTTAAGCACCTTCCCCTTGAAGTACTCCTCAGTAGCCTGCTTCGGACGGTCCGAAAGCGATGCGCTGATTTCCTTTTGCAGGCCTGCGACGAAATCCTTGTAGCTGTCGTTTGCAACGACGGTTAGGACATTCACCTGGTGCACAACGGCTGGATCGTCGATGCGATCGCCGCTTTGGTTCCGGGCCAGTCGCATGCCACGCCCGACTTCCTGGCGTCGGGAGATCGTGTTGTCGCTGTGCTTCAGCGTGCAAATCACGAAGACGTTCGAATTGTCCCAACCCTCCCGGAGCGCCGAGTGAGAGAACAGAAAGCGCACCGGCTCAGAGAACGTCAGGAGTCGCTCCTTGTCGCGCAGGATCAAGTCGTAAGCGTCCACGTCATCTGCTTCGCCGGCATCTTCACCGCGCTTCTTAACGGCGGGATCGACGAGTCGCTTCGTCTTCTTATCGATCGAGAAATAGCCGTTGTGCGTCTTTGAGGCTTTGATTCCCTTCAAATAGTGATTGTAAGGTGTGTCTTCCAGTGTCAGCACTTCGTTGAGCTGGGCGTCGTATTCCTCCTCAAACATTCGAGCATATTCACCAGCGACTTCGCCGGACTCGTCGTAGCTGCGATACTTTGCGACCTCGTCGATGAAGAAAAGCGAGAGCACTTTGATGCCCTGAGCGAACAGCGACTTCTCCTTCTCAAAATGCGCCTTGATCGCTTCGCGAATCTGAATGCGTCGAAGCGATGACTCGTTCACATCGCCCGTGGCTTCGCCGGCTCCGAGCACCACTCCGTTGGTAAAGCTAATCGTGTTCTCAATCGCGTTAACGTCCGAGAGAACAAACCCCCGATACTGCTCTAGGCCATCTGAAAGGTCGTAAAGGTTGTCGTTCTTTTTTAGTAACCGATGCACACGCTTGATCCCGCTGGCCTGTTGAATTTCCAGCTCCGCCCGAGCTTCCGGCGGTTTAGTCGTCGCGACGCGAATGCCTTCGAGGTAAAGATAGGCATTCGTTCCTGCCAGGCCCTTCACCGTGATACCGCGTACCGCGATCTTCTTCACAAGCTTCTGGTTGTAGGCGTCGATCGCGTCTAGCCGGTATACTTTGTTATGCTCCGTCTTATGCGTGGCCGAGTAGCGCAAGATCATTAGGGGAGAAAAGTCCTTCAGGCGATTGACCGTGGCGGCGCCTTCCATTTTCTGTGGCTCGTCCAGAATCAGGATGGGGCGATTCTTCGCGATGACATCGATCGGCTTGCGCGATTGAAAGTCGTCCAGCTCCAGATAAATACGCCGAGCGTCCTCACCGCGAGCAGCGAACGCCTGCACGTTGATGATCATCACGTTGATACCGGCGTCGGAAGAAAAGTTCTCCAGATTGTGAAGCTGCTTCGAATTATAGACGAAGTAACGAATCTTCTTGTGATAGCTCTCCAGAAAGTGATCCGCCATGATCTCGAAAGATTTCAGAACGCCTTCCCGGATTGCGATGCTCGGCACGACGACAATGAATTTGGTCCAGCCATACTCCCGGTTCAGCTCGAACATCGTTTTGATGTAGCAGTAGGTCTTGCCTGTGCCTGTCTCCATCTCGATGTCGAGATTCACGTCGGACACGGTGGTTTTCTTCAGTTCTGTTGAAACAGTAAGATTCTGCCGCTGCTGCACCCGCTGAAGGTTGTCCAGTAAAATGCCGGGCAGGAGCGCAATGTTGTCATTGGAAAAACCTTCACTTTCCATGCCCGGCAGAGCTTGGGGGCTACCCGTAGCCGCGCGTCCTGGATCGATGGCGTATTTGAAACCACGACCCTTCGGCTGTCCCGCGAAGCAATCCACGACCGCTTTCACGGCGTCCGTCTGGAAAGCCTGCTGTTTGAATTTCAGCTTCACCGCTTAGATCGTTTTCACTTCGGTTTCGGGGCTGAGAAGCTTGAAAATTTGCTCGACGTTGATCTTTATGCTGTCGCTATCATAGCTGCTGTCGCGGAAGACGGCGCGCAGGGGCTTGCGCTTCGCCAGTTCCTTCACGAGGTCTTCGCTCACCTTCGGATCGAAGCACGCGGCGAGAGCGTTGCCATCGACGAAGAATACTTTTTTTCCAGCGACATCCTCCTGAGTAATCGGAAGGGACAAGTCTACGCCCCAATCCACGAGTACCTGGAAGAGTAGATCATCTGGCGTCCGGTCGGGTTTAATGTTGTCCGTATGCGCAACAAGGTCGATCTGCTTGACCTCATCCGGCGCGTAAAACACGTCCGCCACGTTCGACGTGTCGATTTTCAAGACGCGGAAGCCGATGTCGAGGTTGGTCGCCGTCGTAGCGTTTTCTGTTTTGATCTTCTTCCCAGCACGGCGAATACGCTCTTTGCCAATCTCGGCAATAGATTTAAATCCCTTGCGGTACGCTTCACTTTTTTCGCTGACCGGTTCCGGCATTTGCACCATGATAAAACGACGCGCACAGCTATCCTTTGCATTGAGGTCTAGAATGGCATGCGCTGTCGTGCCAGAGCCTGAGAACAGATCCAACACGACGTCGGACTCTCTCGTCGCGATCGCACAAAACATTTTCATTAGCTCAACTGGCTTCGGGAAAGGAAACACCTTTGCGTTGAAAAGGCTCTCCACCTCCGCCGTGCCACGCCTTGTGGAAACTGCTGTTCCCTCCAAGATGGACCTTATTACTTTCGCGGTCAGTCGGCTCTTTTGGACAATTCGGAACTCTCCATCTTCGTTCTTGTAACCTACAATCTCGTCGTTGAGACCCTCTGCCGCTTTAATCTTTCCCCAACGCCATACTCGTGGAATACCCTCCTTCTTGGACGTGACTGGAAGCACCTCGACCCATCCTGAGGATTTCTCCAAACTGATTCGGTAGAATCCCTGGTCATCTACTTCGCTAGGATCGAGAAAAAACGGATAATACAAATTCGGCCGAGTCGTCGGATTGAAAGCCGTATTGCCGTTGTAAAGCGGATAGAGGTTGAACCCGCCTTTCTCGTCATGATACTTGAATGTCTTCTCCTTCTCCTCAAGAGGCCATGTTTCCGCTAGGATGATGTCCTTAGCATAGAAGACGCAGTAGTCGTTGGTCTTCGCCATGTGGCCATAGTCGATAGCACTCGGAGATGAAACGACTGAGAAGATCCCTATGAAGTTAGGTTCGCCAAAAATCTCATCACAAAGCTTTCTCAGATTGTGAATTTCATTGTCATCAATTGAGATAAGAATAACGCCATCATCGGCAAGAAGGTTGCGCGCCAACTTGAGCCTTGGCATTAGCATCGTTAGCCAATCGGAATGAAAGCGGCCGTTAGTTTCGAGATTCGCCACAAGGCGGTGGCCGCGTTCGTCTGTTTGATTCGATTTCCGAAGAAATTCTTTTGCATCCTCGGAGTAGTCGTCGCTATAAATCAAATCTTGTCCCGTGTTGTAGGGCGGATCGATGTAGATCATCTTCACCTTCCCTAGATAAGTTTCCTGAAGCAGCTTCAACGCATCGAGATTGTCGCCTTCAATGAAGAGGTTCTTGGTTGTATCGAAATCCACGCTCTCCTCGCGGCAGGGGCGGAGCGTCTTAGCGATTGGGGCGTTAGCCGTAAGGAGAGCCTCGCGCTTGCCGGGCCAGTCGAGGTGATACCGTTCGCGTGGTCCTTCGACGATGTGGTCGGATAGCTCCTGCCGGAGTTGATCGAAATCAACTGCCCGCGTGAGCGTCCCTTTCTCATCCTGCGTCTCTGTGATGCAGTCCGGAAAAAGCGCGGCGAGTTTCTCGATATTTGCAGCCGTGAGGTCGGATGTGTGCAGTTTGAGTTTGTCCATAAGCAGAATCGGTTCAGAGTTTCTTCAGATTTTCCAGTTCGTGCGAGACGGAACGCAGCGCGCCGTTCAGCTCCACTTTGCGGTTGAATTGCTTTTCCCGCTCGAGCTTAGCCTCCAATTGCTGTCGTTCCCGCATTTTCGCGTCTACTGCTCGATAGCGGGCGACGTGTTCGGCGAGGCTCTCGCCCGCGCGGGGAGGCAGCGGGATGTGGTGGCGAACAATCTGCTCGTAGAGGCCGGCGAGGTCGAGAGCAACAGGCAGAGGTGGACGCTCGGCAGCCAGCGGCTGCGGCGCCGTCTGAAAGCTAGCCTCAATGACCCACTTCGACGAATCGGATTCGCTTCGGCGCTTGTAGGAAGCTACGAAGCGGATGGTGTCGGCGTGGATGAGTTGAAAGAATAGTGGAAAAGGAATAGCTCGATCGATCGCCTGAAGCACAGCGTCATCAAGTTCTGAATTCTTGAGCGCGATTTCGAACACTTCGATTTCGGTAATGCCATCGCGAGCCGGAAGATTAGTTGTCTCCGGCGAGAGTTTATACTTCCAAAGTATCTCGTCGACCTCGGACACAAAGAGTTCCCTGACCCGCTTCGATGGCTTGGCGTGCACGTAGATCTTAGACTTTGGCACCACGCGATTTACTTCGGCTTGTTTCGGGTAGGCGAACATGCGCATCAAGTTTCAGGCTGGACTACGAGGAATGCGATCAACTCGAAGTCATCGAGACCGGTAATCGAATTAAGAAGCGCTGTGGTCTTGCCTCCTGTGAAAAGGCTATCAATGTCCTTCTCCTCCTTCATGGCGATCATGGACTGCATCGCTTTCTGCAACAGAGCCGAGTAAGTATCCATTCGACGGCCATCGTTGGTGGCGCGGTTGAACAGTTGGTAGGCTTCGGGAATCGGCTCACTGCGCTCCTTGCAAGCAGCGCGGGCGAGATCGAGAAGCTTCTTGGGTTCGGTGTGGTTGGCGACGATGCCCCCGTCGTATGCGACGTAAACAAGGTAGTACGGATGAAGTCGGTTTTGGCGGTTGATGTTTACGCCTTCGTTGCGATTGCGAAGGGCGAAAATCACGCCGGGCACGAGACCGCGCTCGACAGCCGCGGGTACCACGGCGTGCATACCGTTCGGAAGGTTCGCAAGGTCGCCATGTGTTTTTACGTAGTTCACCAGATCCATGCGGAAATCATTCAACCCCAGGTCGGTGATCGAGATACCCGTCTTCAGGTCTTCAAGTTCGATCACTTCTTCCTGCAGCCGGCGAAGTTGCTCGCGCCGGTAAGCGACGTCATTCGCCTTCGCATCTAGAGGGTTGTCGTCACCCGTCGCGGTCACATCCGCGATGACCATTCGACTCTCCACACGCTCCTTTAAATTAATGTATTCATCGAGCGTGATGTCGGGCCAATAGTTCACCAACTGGATGCATTTGTTTTGCGAACCGATTCGGTCGATTCGACCAAACCGCTGAATGATTCGGACCGGGTTCCAGTGGATATCATAATTTATGAGGTAATCGCAGTCCTGAAGGTTCTGCCCCTCGGAAATGCAGTCGGTACCGATGAGGAGATTAATCTCGCCTGCCTCGTTAGGCAGAATGGCCGCTTTCTCCTTGGAGCGTGGAGAGAAGAGCGTAAGCAGCGACTGGAAGTCGTAACGCTTTCCGAGCGTGCTTTTCGGGCTATCGGCGCCAGTGACCTTGGCCGTGTGAAGTTGCTCCTTTTCAAGAATGAATGGAGCGAGCTGATCGTAGAGATAGGCGGCCGTGTCGGCGAATGCCGTGAAAAGGAGAATCTTTCTGTTCCCTGGGTTGATTGGAGCCGCGAGCTTGCTGAGGATTGTCGATTTGAGGTGCTGGAGCTTCGCGTCGTCTGAGGGCGTGATCTTTCGCATCTCTTCCAGCAAGCTTTCGATGGTAGCCAAGTCTCCCTCGAGCTCCTGCTTCCAACGTGGAAGATCCATGTCCGAGAGATTGATTTGGACCTTGTTGCCTATTTGTTCGTCGTCTGGATCGGGAAATTCGGTCTCTTCATCCGGTTCGGTTTCAGCAAACGCGGAAGAGACATCGGCAAATGTCGCGTCCCGGCCTGTCTTCTGATAAGCCTCGATTTTTTCGAGCGTCCGCCGGTGATTTTCGGAAAGACTTTTTAGCGTCAGGCGAAACGAATAGACGGAACTCTCCAGTCGCTTCAGGAGGTTCACCGTCATGAGCGCTTGAATGCCCTTTTCGCGCCCAGACTGCTTCAGGTTCCCGTGTCCGATCTCTTCGTCGGGGTCGTAGAGCTCCTCGTATTTGGAAAGGCGGCTCGGCTGCACATAACTGAGCGGAGCGTAGACCGCCAGGGTTAGGGCGCTGAGGCGTTCGAAGATTTCATTGAACCCAATCACGTCCGCTCGGTTCGTGAGCTGCCAGTGAAACGAGAGCGGTTTTAGCCGTTCCGGAAAAGTGCCGATGTCTTTCGTGTCGTAATAGGTCTGAATATGCCGACGCGACCGGGCGATCGTGACACTGTCGAGAACTTCGAAGAAATCGAAGTCGAGCGACTCGAGAATCGCCGTGGCGGTCCGCTCCTCCGCCGGGAGAGTGGACCAGGCGTTGAATGCCGCCTGTGCGCGCCGGAAAATTTCGTCGATGTTCTTTTCGGTGCGGAGCTTCGAACTGAGATTCTCTGGTTCTCCTTCGTAGGCGAGCGCTAGTTGATTCCGGAGGTCGGCGAACCGGTTGTTCACGGGAGTCGCTGAGACCATGAGAACCTTTGTCTTCACGCCTTGCCGCACAACCTCATTCAACAGCTTGTCGTAGCGGCTTTGCCGATCTTCGTAGATGGCGTTGTTTCTGAAGTTGTGTGACTCGTCAATCACCACCAAATCGTAGTTGCCCCAATTGACGCGATTCAGCGGGATTCCGAACGCATAACCCTTTTTGCGGAGCAAATCGGTATGGCAGAGGACATCATAGCCAAAACGATCTTTCGCAAAGATGTTCGTGACCAGGTTGCCCTTGTAGGTCAGCCAATTGTCTGCGAGTTTCTTAGGGCAGAGGACGAGGTACGGAACGATTCCGCAATTCATAATATTTGATCACCGCGAGGGCGGTGAACGTCTTCCCAAGTCCGACACTGTCTGCGAGGATGCAGCCATTATAGGTTTCCAATTTGTTGATGACACCCGATGCAGCGTCTTTCTGGAAATTGAACAGCTTGTTCCAAACTAGGCTGTCCTGATAGCCAGTGCGGTCGTTAGGCAGAACGTCGGCGCTGATGTCCTCCAGAAATTCGCTGAAGATGTTGTAGAGCATCACGAAGTAAATGCGCTCTGGCGAGTTCTCTTGGTAGACCGAGGCGATGTGATCGCAGAGCTTCGCGGTCACGTCTTCGAGCTTTTCCGGGTCGTTCCAGATTTGATCGAACAGCGAGAGATAGGTCGTGGTCAGCGGCTGTTCGTCGATTCGGTTCACGAAGTTTGAGACCGCGTTTCCTTTTTCGTAGCCGAGGTCAACTGCAGTAAAGCCATGAAGCGGCAGATAGACGGACTCGCTTCCGTCCGCGCTCACCGCGGCGAACTGCTGCATCGGAGCGCGCCCGCGATTTGATCGGAATGTCGCCTTCTGCCGCATCCAGTCTGCGCACTCCTTAGCAATCGCCTTCTGCGTCAGCTCATTCCGAAGCCGGACCTCGAACTCACTGCCGTAGAGGCTTCGCTCGCGTTCCAGCTTTGGAATGTGAAATTCGCGGTGCTCTTTGCGCAGTCGGTCGGTCACTTCACCTGGAATAAACGTGGGCGAAGTGAATATGAACTCGAGCGAGTCGATAGTCTCCAGCTCTGCCTTCAGCGCTTCGAAAGCATATATTGAGAAACAAGAGGCCGCGATCCGGACTTTCGAGCCGGAGGCGATCGTCCGCTTCAAGCTGTCGCCAAGAAGATTACTTACGTTGTCGATTACTTCCATTTGACCGGATCTGAACCCGCGCAGCGAGGAACCCGCGAGTCTTGTCGAGCTTTGGCGTATTGAGGGAAGGTGCCATTCGTGAGGCAAGACGTTAGCTGAAATGTCTGACAACTGAAACCACTGAAATGCGATCGCGTCGTAGCGCCGCGAAACAAAAACGCGCACTGCATTTCTGCGGTGCGCGTTCCTGGCTGCTCTGGGGGAGAGAGCTTTAGTGGGTTGGCGGAGTCGGTGGCGGGACGTTCGACTTCTGGGTGAGTCCGCTCTGGCGCTGGGATTTGCGGACATATCCCATCGCGCCGTAAAGGTCGGAGTCCGGACTGTAGGCCACGTTCGTTTTCAACTCACGCGGGATGATCTGATAAATGAGTCAGTAAGCGAACCAACGCGGAATTTTTCCATCGGACTCACGCGGCGGAAGCAGCTTCTGTCGATAGCCATGTTCGCAGTGAACAATTACGGCTGTGTATTTAGATAGGTTGCGCAGTCGATGCGGTTTTATTTTGTGTTCTTCCTGCTCAGAATAGTTTCGCGACACTCTTCCGCTGTGGTACCCCCATGACTTTTTGATCACGCGCTTTTTTCCTAGGAAGTCGGCGCTTTCCAACGCGCCTTCTTCATCGGCGGCTTTGAAAATGAGACGATTTCGGAGATTGAGGGTGAAGACGCGGGCTTTCTCACGGCCGAGCGGCGGAACGAATGAAGTTGAAGATTGAGCTGCGGCAACAACGGTCGCCCGCGCTTCACGAATTACATCGATGCAGTTGTAGTCGCTCATGCCGTCTTCACTTGCAGTGACGAAACGCTGAGCTTCGTCGGCCCAGAGGATCAGGAGATTGTCGCGTTGGCGTTCATCGGCGGGCTTGTCGAAACGGCGGAGAGCGTGTGTGTAGAAAAGCATTTTTAGAAATGTGTTTACGTAGCGGCGCTCCATCTGAAACTTCTGCGGCATCGCCACACAAACGATCTTGCCGCGATCTAGATCGGCGAAGTCGAAGCTGTTTCCAGCCGCGCAGAAGACCTGAGCAATTTCGGGAGTGATGAACGGCTGAAGATAATTGGCGATCGTTTCTTTCACGCCGCCGATTTGCTCTGGAGGCTGAGAGAGAAAACGATTCGTGAAATGCTCGGAGAGTTCGCGCCGGCGGATTGTTTGATGACCGGACGCGAGGTCGGTCATAGCTTCGTCCAAGTCGCTTTGATCGAGAAGCAGATGATACGCGTTTTCCAACGTCACATCTGCGCCAATCTCACGCAGAGTTTCCAGAGCGGCAGCGATATGGGTCTGGGCCTGGTTCTTGAAAAATGCTTTATCGCCCGCCTGACCTAACGAAGCAGCGGTGTCCACGACCGCTTTGGCGAAGGTGTTAAAAGGAATGCTGCGATCGGAAGTAAGATTGTAAGTATGGCGCGGGTGCCATGTGCTCGCTGCCTCATCCGGTCGGATCTGGAGCAGGATGAGATCATCCTCGCGGCCAAAGTGCTTGGCCATTTGAGAGAGTGTTTCCCAATAAATTCCTTTGTCGTCGATGCAGAGGCCGCCCCACATTGGTTCGTTTTGGAAGACTTGGTAAAGCAGACGTGTGATGCCCGATCGGGTCTTGCCAGAGCCGGTGTCGCCGGTGATTAACCAACCGCGACAGAAATCGTCTCGCGTCCAAGTAAAACCGGCGAGCCGGACAACGATGTTCTTTTTATGTTTCCGCAAAAGTTGAATGCCCAGACTCGCGGCTGCTCCGAGGCAGCAAAGAGCTGCGGCGCCTGCGCTAAAATTCGGAGTCACAGGAGACGATCAATTAACACGCCGGCGACAGCGCCAAGCCCGATGAACATGCAATGCGTGATGAAGCGTGCTCGGTTGATGCGACTGACGTTATGCCCAAAGCGGCGCAACTCAGCGACAAGATCGGCGGCTTGATGAATAAATGCTTTCGAACGGCGGTCGAGTAGTTCGACGGTGCCGCGAAAGTCCTCAAAGCTCGGCGGCGACGCGGCCGGATCGTTATCGGTCTCGCGCGAATGCTTGAGATAGATGCGGACCAATTCAAGGGCTGCAATCATCGGATCGCCGTCTGCGATGTGATGCTTGCGCTGCCACTCGCCGATGGCGCGCGCTAATGGATCATCTGCATTCACGCGGCAAACTTTTCAGCCGCGCGCGGATCAGCTAAGAGCAGATCAGCGGCGCGATACAGTTGTCGGTAAAACCGTGTCTGCCAGTTCTTCAATCGTTGGCGGTCGAGCAGGTTGAAGCCAGGATGGGTCAACGCGAGCGTAATTGGTGTGTTGTGCTCGTTCAAAGCGGTGACGAGCCAATCATACATGCGCGGCATCGTGATCTCGCGTGCGTGCAATTCGTCAACCACGTGCCGTCGCGTCTTGCTGCCGTCATAAATCTTGAACGCGTCGCTATGGGCTTCGTTTTTTACGACAACCCACGCGCACCGATTGTGCAGCGCGTCGGACAAAATGCGGAGTTGTTCGACGCTGTCGGCTTCGTGGTTGACGGGACAGATGACGGTTAGTCGCGCGTCGAGTGAGCGCAGGACTTCGGCGAAATTGACCTCATCGAAGAAGTCGATGAACAGATCGGTCGAGGCCGCGCGGCAGTCGATCACGAGTAGATCGGAACTCTCCGCGGTCGTGAACACGCGATCGATCTCGCGGCGGTTCTCAAGATTGATGAACTCCGATTGCGGGTGAAAACGCTTGAGTGTCGAGTTCTCGTGGTCGCTGTCGATTGCGCAATTAGCGATACCGCAATCTTTAAGATACTGAACGAAGTTCGTGGCGAAGAAGCTTTTTCCGACGCCGCCTTTGCCGTTGATGATGAGGTTGATTTGTTTGTTCATAAGAAGGTGCGTTGAATCAGAGGTTGTGAGGGTCTGCGATGCGCGGACCGCGAATGCGTGGCCGTTCGGATGGCGCCTCGGTGTTCGACGTTGGCGTTGACTTTGGAGATGGTGACCGCGGCGTCGGCGAAGTGATTGGCGTCGCAACTGCGGAAACCGGAACGGCCGCACGTCGTCGCCGAGATCGTTTCGACGATCGATGCGGCGGTTGCTCGCCGTTCACCTCGGCGAGGAAACGCGCAATTGTATCGGTTCCGACCGCAACATCGACGGTTGCGAGCAACTCGCGAATGAGCCGGAGTGATGCACCCTTTTGCCGCAGTTCTACGATGCCGTCTTTAAGCGGCATCAACTTGGCGTGACGGCTCGGCGACGGCAGTTTGAAGTCGCGGACGGCTTCGTTGAAGCGCTGGGTGCGCGTGGCGGTTTCTGCCGGTTCGCTCATACGATTGCCAGCGGGTTAGCGGCAGGCCGGAAATTCCTTAGCTTGGCTAAGGGGTAGGGCGTCCCTTCTAAAAATTCACAGTGCATTGCTGCACCGTTTTCTCAGATAGCCGGCAGATCGCGGCTCTCAGATCGGAGCAGGAGTCTGATGACTACGTGGTATTTCGAGGTCGTGCTTTCGCCGAAAACGCAGACCAACCTGAAGAATGCGAAGGGATATTTCGAAGAGCATTTAAGCGTCGGGGATTATTACGCTGAGAACGAGCGCGTGCACGGCGAGTGGTTGGGTAAAGGTGCGGAACTGCTCGGTCTATCCGGCATAGTCACGCGCGAAGAGTTCCTGGCACTCTGCGAGAATCAGCATCCGGGGTCACGCGAGCTTTTAACTCAGAGACGAAACACCACTCGAAAGGACATTGGCGGTGAAGTGGCGAATCGTCGCGTATTTTACGATTTCACGTTTTCCCCGCCGAAATCCGTTTCAATCGCCGCACTGGTAGGAGGCGATCAACGCATCGTCTCCGCACACAACGACGCGGTGAAAGTTGCGCTGAAAGAATTGGAGCAATTTGCAGCTGCTCGTGTCCGATCCAAGAAGAGCAATTCGGATCGAAGGACAAGCAACATCGTCGCGGCCC
The DNA here is from genome assembly GCA_963789045.1 of uncultured Verrucomicrobiae bacterium. GTDB lineage: Bacteria > Verrucomicrobiota > Verrucomicrobiia > Chthoniobacterales > UBA10450 > CAWBIP01. The sequence goes on along the minus strand of CAWBIP010000007.1, from coordinate 122,019 downwards.
TGTTTCAGCACGACGCTTCACGCGCGCTTGATCCGCACCTGCATACGCATTGCATCATCTTTAACGCGACGCATGACGATCGGGAAGGTTGTTGGAAGGCACTGCAGAATTACGAGATGCTCGGCGCGCAGAAGTACGCGGAGAACGTGTACTATCACGAGCTCGCACGCGCGTTGCGTGGCTACGGTTACACGATGATTAATGCCTCTCGCGGCGATTTTGAGATTGCAGAGGTAAGTCGTGAACTTTGCGAACGTTTTTCGAAACGACATCGCGAGATCGATGAGAAGACGCGTGCATTTCTTGCCTCGCATCCAGGCAAGCAATCCGGAAATGAGGCCGCGATCCGCGAGCACATCGCGCACAAGGACCGCGCGCGCAAACCGCCCAATGTTGGTTCGGAACAGTTGCGGCGATTTTGGGCAGAGCAGCTTACTACAGACGACTCCTTATCTTTGCATCCGACGCGGCAACGGAATGCATCACCCGAGCCTTTCACCTCGGCGGCCGAAGCGGTGACTTGGGCAGAAAGCCATTTGTTCGAGAGACGCTCAGTCGTGCGCGAACACGAGCTTTGGCGTCATGCTTTGGAAGCCGCGCGCGGCGGCTCGCTTTCGTTGGCGGATATTAAGAAAGAAACCATGTCGCGTATTTATCTCCGCGACGGGAACGACAAGGTCGCACATCGGGATGTGCTCGCGCGTGAGTGGGAGATTGTGCAAGCGGCTCGCGATGGAATTGGCCGCCATGCTCCGCTGGCAACCATTATTGGTAACAGCGGACTTGCTGAGGATCAGCATCGTGCGCTTGATGCGATTCTGAAATCCACAGACTTTATCTCGTTATTCCGCGGGGGTGCCGGAACGGGGAAAAGTTTTGTTCTGCGAGCTGTTCAACAAGCCATCAGCGGCACGAATCGCCTGTCGGTTGTGCTCGCACCGCAACGCCAGCAAGTCATCGATCTTGCGCGGGACGGCCTTACTCAAACACAGACGGTCAGGGGATGTCTGCAACGGGGCGATTTAGCGGAACGCGCAGTAGTTATTGTTGATGAAGCCGGCCAGATCGACGGAAGACAGTTGCTTGATCTGATTCGTGTCGTTCGGGACCGGAACGGCCGGTTGATTTTGTGCGGGGACACGCGACAGCACGGACCCGTGGAAGCTTCGGATGCTTTGCGAGCGATTGAACGCTACTCGGGTTTGCGTGCCGCAGAGTTGAATCAAATTCGCCGACAAGAACCGAAACGCGGACGAACCGCCGCGGAGCGGAAGCAGATTCGAGGTTATCGCGAGGCCGTAAAAGCGGCAGCTGCCGGAGAAGTTGGGCGTTCGTTTGAAAAATTGGCGAAGCTTGGAGCGGTGGTCGAATGCGGCCTTGGGGAGCAGGTTACGCGGCTCTGCGACGGTTATCTCGATATCGCCGGGCGCAACGAATCTGCCATTGTCGTGTCACAAACACGCGCTGAGGTGCGCGAGATTAACGATGCCATTCGTGACCGGCTTCTCGAGCGCTGTCTGCTCGCAGGCAACGAGACGAAGGTCATTGCCTTGGAGCAAGTCGACCTCACGTCGGCGCAAAAACTGGATGCCAGACATTATCCAGGTGATTGCGTGCTCGTGTTCAATCGGGACTTGAGCGGCTGCGTCCGCGGCGAACGCGGAAAGTTGATTGGAATAACTGCAAAGCGTTTGGCTCTCGAAGTGAATGGAAAGGTGCGGCATATTCCGCTAACGCGTCTCGATCACATCAACGTCTGCCGGGAGCGCGCACTCGCTCTTTCTTCAGGCGATCGGCTCCAACTGAAAGCGAACAGCATAAGTGCGGATGGCCGCAAACTCGCGAATGGCGAAGTCGTCAGCGTCGCGCAAATCAAATCGACCGGAGCGATTTGGTTAGCGGATGGTCGCGTCCTTCCTCCGCACTATCGACAATTTCTTCGCGGCTACGCAGTCACATCGTACGGATCGCAGGGAAAAACTGTCGATCATGTGTTGTTTTCTGATTCCGCCATTCGCGCTGCGACGAACTCGCAGCAGTGGTATGTCACGATTTCGCGAGGCCGAAAGAGCATCCAAATCTTCACGCCAGATAAAGACCAGTTGCGACATGCAATAATGCGCAGCGGCGAGCGCGAACTCGCGCTCGATCTTCTCTCAGCTCGCGCTCGACGATACGGCGTGCGCCAGCAATTACTTCGCTCCGTGCGCCGCGGGCGCGAGTTCGCGCGTCGCATCGCTCACGTGGCGATGCGCTCGTGGACGGCAGCGTTCATCAAACCATCTCTGAAACCGACCGATGAAATCAGAAACAAACAAGCGAACCGTGTCGTCCGCACCGGCGTGTTGGCAGCGTGAAGCGCCGTGCGCTTGCCTGCGCATTGAGACATCGCCGCGGGAATCGCATTTGTTTCCCTACCAACATCTCGTCACAGCATCGCTTAGTCAGGGCGACCAAGCGGAAACGCTGCGCCTCACATTCTCGTTACACGATGTCGAGATTGAGGGAAGCAATCTTCGCGCGCTGCTTCTGGCCATTCAGGAATTCGCGGTGAAATGGGTGCGAGTTATGCCAGAGCGTTATCATCAACTGGAGGCTGGCGAGAACGGTGTGATATCACGCATTCGCATTCAAGAAGCGAACTCGACCGAATGAAAATCAGTTTGTACGAGGCATTCACGCGATTATAATGCTGCCATGAAAGCGCTCGCGTGCCCGCACTGCCAAATCTCTGTCTCTGAAGAATCCAGAGTCTGTCGTGGTTGCGGCGCAGAAATCGTGCACGGAGCGAGCCGGCGCGAGCGGTCGCTCATCGGTGTAATGTTCGTGACCGCCGCGATGTTAATCACGGTCGTGCTGTTTCGCTTTTTGGAAATCATGCTAGGCGCGCCGCCTTTATCTGCGCCGAAAGCAGAAGACGGGTTTTTGTTCTTCATTGGCTTGATTGCTGTGGTCATCATTCCCTACCTCATGGGAACTCGTGTTGCGCGCTTATTTTGGCGTTCGCGAACTCGCTTCTACAGGATGTATCAGCATCAATAGGCGGTCAGATCGGATCGGGAACTCTTAATAACCAGATTGCGGTTCGAGCCCTGTAGGCTCCGGGGAATTCCTGTATTACATTTACCGGGCGTCTCAGAAAAAATGAGGGATAAATGACAAAAATGGGAGTGAACGGACTGAGTTCCAACCGAGCCGCGCTTGGTGCTATATGCCCTAATGTGGTTGAGCAAGAATAAAGGCTGGTCGGTGGACCTGCCATCCTGATTACCCCGCGTCGATCGGTCACGTGGAGGCGGGATTTGCAGCGCGGATCGCCAGCGAAAGTATGAGCCTGGAGACGGCACTTAACATCAAGCTAAGGCCGATCAACGCTCCGATTATCTCCGGAGAAGCTGGTGGCCACCGGCTGAGCAACAATATCCCAAGGATCAAAGTGCCGATGCCATCAAACAGCAGCCAGACCGAGTGGCGGAAACGCCTGAGACTAAAGTAGAGAACAAATTCCAAGATACCTTCCAAAAGAAGGAAAATTGCCAGAATAAGAGCAAGCGAAAAAATGCCCAAAAGCGGGTTCGCCAATAGACAAATTGCCGCGATCAAATAGAGCGCGCTCAGAAGTATCTGCCAGAGAAAACCATCAATGTTGCGCGTCTGGAATGCGAAAACCAAATGCGCAATTCCTGCGACCAAAATCAAGCAACCAATAATAAGCGCGATTCCCAAAGAGAACTCTACCGGAAGAATGATGGCCAGAATTCCACAAACAAAAGTTACTGTGCTCCAAACTATCAACCATGGAGACGCCTTCTTTATGGTTGGCGCGATCGACTCGATATTCATGGATTCACCTTTCCTTTATCAACCATCATTAGCCTCACCGTGTTTCATTAGGGAGGTGCCGCTTCAGAGCGGATGCGCTCGGAAAAGTCAGGAGCGTTGTCGGCGGCTTGGGCTCGGCTGTTGATGTGGGCGCGGCGTTTCAATTCGGCGAAGGGAACACTGCGGTCCAGGATACCGCGTTCATAAAGCAGCTCGTCGCCTTTGCCATTAACCAAGATACGCCAGTCCCAGGCGTCCGGCTTCGCGACAACGTGCTGCGTACGGATGTTCGAAGTGCAGTTGCTCGTGATAGCGTTATACCATTCGGGCCTGGCGTGCAGTTGATTCATGCGTTTCAAATACTCAAGAAATCGCGTTCGGATTTCTTCTAATGGCAGATTCAAATGGTAAAGATAAACCTCCTCGTCCTTGCGAAAGTTGGTGCGTACGCGAATAGCGTCGCGCTCATCAACGGCAACGTAGATCAGCTCAAACTGCCGGTATAATCCGCCGATAGCGGAGTACGATTTGCCGCGTTCCGGGCGGGTTTCGATACTGAAGCAGATGCGACCCTGGTCGCCGAAATCGAATGACGCAATCGAATGCCCGATAAGCGGCGATCCCCAGTAAATCGCGAACAAATCCGCGCCTTGCAGCCGGCTGAGATGGTAGGTGCGCGTTTCGTAGCGGGGAGTGAAATCGGTCAGGCTACGGTAATCAAAATTACGTACATTATTAATGGTCACCTGGTCGCCGTCGATGGCCGCACTTGGAAGCACAGCCACGTCCGGTTTCCAATCCCGATCTTGTCGCGGCGGAATGCTAAGCCACCATCCAACGATGCAGAGGAATACAAGTCCAACGCCGAATCGGGACCAGCGACGGTGGGGAAGAAAGATCCATGCGATGAAGGCTCCTAGCAGCCAAAACACAGCAGCCACATCGCGGATGACAGGCGGCGCGGGAAGGTCGAAGTGGAGCGCACCGGCGGCCCAAACGGCGGCGAGTCCAGCGATGAGTGTTGCCAATAAGGCTAAACAACGGCTGAGAAGCTTGATCACTAAAGAATCCGCACCCTTGTTTATTTTAGCGGACCTGGAGAAATACGATCTTTGACCACATGGCCACGGGCCTCCAGTTCCTGTCGAAAGCGCGGCGAGGCCGGGCCGGACAGAGCGACCAGCACGCGTTTTTTTCTCTGAGTTCGTTGTGCAAATCTTTCGATCTCATCGCAGGCGTGTGCCGCCGCGGGAATCCACACCGCATAGTCCCATTGCAACGCAAATACGATCGTGCCGTCTGTTGTCACGCCAAACGGGAAATCACCTAGCACCTCAATTCGGGCGAGCTTCTTTTCCTGCTTATGCAGTTGGCTCATGAGCGCTGCAGTTTGGACGCAAAAGATCGCGTCAGCTTCGGAAGAGCTGGTCTCTCCAGCCAAGCGAACGAATGCCGGGCGATTGGCTGCGCCGTCGATCGACTTGAGGTTCAACACAAAAGCAGTTTGCGCCGACGGCGAAAAGGCGTTGTTGTCCAGAAATTCATCCGTTTCAATTTTACTGGCACCCATCCGAATGAGAGCTTTCCGATTCGAAATCCTGAGGTCGGTGGGCGATTGGTCTTTCACCATTCGGTCGAAATCTGCTACCGCGTCCGCTGCAGTGAGAGCGATGCCGGCGGGACCGGCGATCGGTATTGTTCCCAGATCGAACGTGGCTTTGCCCGCAAACGAAGCCCACGCGATTCCGTCCAATTCATGCTGCAGGACGACGTTCGTGCTGTAGGGATCGACGCCGAGCCTCAATGCGAGTTTCCGTTTCGTGTCGGAAAAACCGATGATTTGTTGCAGGGGGCTTCCCTCTGGATCATGCCCCTGCTTCTTCTTGCCGACGGCGTTCAGTTTTTCGCCGATCCCGCCCATAAACTTCATCACTCCTTTCGGCGTGTTCGTGATCGCCTCGGCCGGATCGGTCACAATCGAGAAGGTCGTGGCCAGCGGACCCGTGGTCGCTTTCACCAGCGCCCTCTTGTATTCGTCGCTGCGCGAAATTTCCTTTAGCCGCGCGATCGCATTGATTTCATTGATTCGCCTAACGAGCATTTCGTTTCCTTCTGCCTCGAAGACGCCGAATTCGGAGTCAATCGTGAAACGATTCGCACCCGAGTAGGTCGATACTTCCTCGCGAACGTGATGATATGGCCCCTTCAGAAATTCAGGCCGCAAGATCTCACTTGCTTTCAATTTCGGAGGTTGTTCGTAATTGGGCAAAGCGGTCGCCCGCGCGACAGATTGCGCGAGGGTAAAACAGGCTAGCGCATACACGGAGATCAAACTGGTTGATAAGAGTTTACTCATTGGTCGTGAAATTTCAGGGTCCTGCACACTTCGGCGATTGCCAGTGCGCTCCCCGGCAATTTGCACCGGCTGTGCGTTGGACGTGCAAAAGCGGGTTCATCAAGATATAGACTCCCGCGATGCCGTAGACGACGGCAACGAGTATCTACCATAGCACACCACCGATACCATGGCTTTGGAAGGCACTACCCAAAATAAGATGTGCAATACCTGCGAACGGGATCAGCCAGGCGAGAAGGATGACGAATCCAATCGAGGTAGCGAGTGACATGATGATGGCGAGCATGCCACAGAAAAACATTACGATGCCCCACAGCATCGACCATCCACTCACTCTTCCTACCGTTCCGACAATTGTTTGTGCGCTCATATATATATATATATCTAATTTAGTTGTTCCGATTCGCCCTGTTCTTCCCGCTCGGCAGCCCGAAGCATTTGGTCATGTTCCGCTTCACGAATGCATCTGCTCGCTCTCACTCCGTCCCCCCGCATCGAGTTTCGTTGCGCGAACGCGATCGCTGCCTCCTCAATTTTGTTGCCGTTAGGTCTCCCAAGACTGGTGTAACGACGCCCAAGCATGTGACTGGCTTTGGTGAAATTGCCCTCACCCAGCGCCTTGCGTATGGTAGTGCTGCTTACAATCTCTCCATCCATTGTTACAGGTTTGATGCCGATGACTTGAAAGCCCGACTGCATCCCCAGTTTCTGAAGCAGATCGAGATCTCCAGAGCGGCCCTTGCCGAAAGCCCATTCGCGGCCGACGCAGATTTCACGCAGTGGCCGACAGTTCGTCACCAACTGCTCGATGAATAGCTCCGGTGGAGTAGCAGCGAACTCTTTGTCGAAGTGGACGACGAGGAAATAATCGGCGCCAAGGTTGTGGATCAGCTGGATCTTCCGCTGAAGGGCGGTAAGCAGATGCGGAGCCGAAGCCGGGCGCAAGACTCTTTCCGGGTGAGGATCAAACGTGACTACGACGAGCGAGCCATGTGCGGCTTTCGCATTCCTAGCGGACGTAGAAATGACCGCCTGGTGTCCCAGGTGGACTCCATCGAAGACACCGATGGCGAGAAAGACGGGCCCCCGCACACCCGAGAGGTCAGAGATGTTGCGTAGAATGATCGCGGAGCAATCTTCCTTGTCCGCGGCCGGGCGTGTCAGCGCGAAAGAAGCGTTCGTTAGACTGCGCACTGCTGTCCTGTTGTGCATTGTGGTGCGAAGAAGTGCAGCTACTTCATCGACATGTAGCTGTAGCGGAGCCGAAACTTGGAGCAGTACCTCCCAGGAAAGCGTTGGCCGCTTTTTTCACTGAGCCGTTGCTTCGGCTGTGTTCCTTAAGAATTCTGATGACTTCAGCGATGCCTTGAGGATTCTGATTTGCGCCGTGCCCCGAAGGCACAATCTTCTCGGATTTGGCTCCGCTGACATGCGAGCTCCAATAGGGCACGATACCATCGCTGCTATTCGGCGTGTCTCCGCGTCCACGGTCGCCCATGATCGAATAATAAGGAACGCCTTTTGCCAGAGGCAATGCGTTCATGTTTTTCACGAACGGGTCGTTAGGCGCAAGCGTGTCAATGCTGTTTGGCATCCGTTTCAGTTTCAGCATGCCCGGCTCCTCCTGAACAACGGATGCTTGCATGATTTCCGGACCGAGCTTAACGAATTCCAGCGGCTTGCGGATCAAGCTCGATGCGAGCCGGCCAATCGGACCCTGTGCGACGACGCTGCCGCGATGTGGCGTAGAAATGAAAATCACGCGCGCCACATCGCGTCGCGGTTTGAAAATCAATGCCTCCTTGAGCAATGCCTTACTTTCCGGAGATAGTGCGGTTTGTGCGGGTGATTTGCCAAAGAAGACCCGCCAAAGTTTGTCACCGCCTGAATCGGTGATCATCAGGCGACTGATCACACCGCCCATGCTATGACCCACCAAGACAATCGAGCGGTGGCTGGGGAAAGCTTTGTTTAGCGCGTCCAGCTGGCGCCGCAGGAGCAAGGCGGAATATGGAATCGGATAGCCGCTTGGATAGCCAAATATCCAAATCTGATAGTTACGGCGCACGACAGGATCAGCCCAAAGGGCATTTATCATCGGCGTCCAAGTGACGGGCGTAGACTTAAGACCGTGAACGAGGAGCACTGGGATCTTATTCGGATCGTAAGGTTGGACTTGAACGAGCCGCTCCTTGCCGGCGAATTTCTCCGGGTTCAGCATTGCCGGCACACCAATCTTTTCGGTATGCTCCCGTGAAAGACCTAACGCCATTGGCGCAGTAAAATCTGCATCACTTGGCAGACTGCGTCCCGAAATGCTAATCGTCTCCTTCGCAAGTGGATCAATGAATTCGACCTCGCACGTGCGCCTGCTGAAATGCGCAACCGCAGTTACAGCAAGATAAACGCGCGGCGGAACAAATCGCTGTTGAAGTTCTGGAGCTTGCTGGTTGCGCACGGCGACCAGCGCTGCGCCTGCGCCTTCACGAATGATCCTAGGAAGGACAAGTTTGCCGCGCACGTCCAGTTCGTCGGCAGGGATGAGGTCGAAGTCCTGCGGTTTCCAGCGCGGGTTCGCATTTGGACGCTGTGTGAGAATGTATTCGCCGCCATTCGGCGACGTCACGTGTAACGGATGCGTCCAGGGATCGAGATGAGCATTTCGAATTACGGAAAACACGCGCGATAAGGCGAAGTCATAATCGCGCAAAGCCAGAAGGCTTCTCGGATTTTTTCGTAACGCAGTGTCAGTCGCTTCTAATCCGCTAACATAAAACCCGATCGCCTTGTTTGGATCGCTACGCTGCAACCTCTGACCGTCGGTGATCGCTTGCTCAGCGTGTTGCAGCGGTGGCAGTGTGCCGTGTGTCGCGCCTAGTTTGGGATTAACCTCCCGAACCTCTGCCAATGGCGCGCAAGCACCAAGCGTTGCCAGCGCGGCAACGAGAAGAACAAGGGCCTGACTTCTCTTAATTCGTGACGTGATACCGCGGTAACTCATTCGTGAAAACCGATTATTCGTTCGGACGGCTGTATCGATCTGCGTTTCATCGCTACGCCTATCGTATCGGGACGCCACTGAGCAGCCGATACACGATGAGTGCGACAAAACCGGCGGTCGTCATTGAGTAAAAGATTGGAAACATCCACCGGAACCTTAGATATCGCGATGATTTGCCTTCCAGTCGGCCGAGTGCCACAAACTGGCTCATGCTCGCCTGCGTAGTCATCACCTCGATTTTGGCCAGGCATTCTTCCAATTCGCCTTTCAAGCGCAGGCTCGCGAGGAGTCCAAACAGCGAGAACAAGCTCATGAAAATGAGCAGTCCGGTTCGAATCACGTCGGTGGCCTGAACGTTCTGGAGCAAAGTCAGCACGCCCGCGCTAATCAGCGTGTAGGCGTTCATAAACGAGAGGCGCTCGCTCTTGATGTGGCGCGCGTTCTGCCAGTTCTCGTTGAAAACAGCGGCGAACATTGTTGCGTCAGTGCCGGCTGGAATTTCCGTGTTCATGGGTTGGTGCCCGGAAAGGCGTAATCGATACTACCCGCCGCATTTGTTGCTTTCTTCGGCGGGCGGGATGCCGGTTGGGGCGCCGCGCAGACGAACGGAATCGCGCCACGCGTTACGAGCCGCAATCACCGCCCAGACAAGGAGGTAGATGAAACTCCACCACCCGAGATACTTTCCCCATCCCCAAATGATCGTGCCGAAGGCCGAGAGTGCTAATCCCAGCTTCGCTGTATGGATGTCTTCCAACAGTTCGACCATGCTCGATCTTGACTCATTGTTTGTTTGCAAGATCGCCAGCTCGAGAGCGCCGTGTCGGAGATATTTCCTCGACGCCAACAAAAGACCGATAGCGGTCGTTAGGGAACCAGACCTTTCAAAGAGGTCCCAGCGATCGCGACCTGTGGCAAACCAGGCGCCGATGAGCGGCGGACTCAGAGCCAGGATAATGGCGGCAACCCTGCGGACACGATACGCGCGCGGAGTTCGCAAGCGAAGCATACTCATGGTGAGATGGCTCGCAATTTGCCTGGCGGAGGCGGATTCCCAAGTGGGATGGTGATGCGAATGTTTCCGCTGATCAGGGAGGCGCCGTAATTCTTCTCGTACAGATCGGTTGTAATGTACGCTTGTAGAACTGCTTGTTTGAAGTAATAGCCGACAAGCGGCCCCAACTGGAATTGGCTTTGCTTTTTGTAGGCGGCAATCGGCGCGTTGAGATCGGTGGAATACCCACCTACCGCCCCCAACTCCCACTTGCCAAACCTCTTGGTCGCCGTCAAGTCGACGTTGAGGAAGTCCGGGTTAACGTGTGGCGGGCTTTTAACGGAGTCAAAGGTGACGGAGTCCATTTGAATGCCCCAGATGGTGTTTGCGGTCAGGTCCCATCCGTTGCCGACGTAGCTAAGCGCGAAGCGCTGATTGAGTGAGTCCGAACTATACCCGATCGGGCTGCCAATGTCGATGTAGCCCCCGAGCAAGTAGCCGAAGCCGAAGTTATGGCCGAGATCCCAGGCCAGTTGAGCCCCAATGTACGGATTGAACACGCCGCTCAAGCTGACCGTGTCATAAACGCGAAAGTTCACCGGAACCACGGGTGCGGTGGAAAATACCAGTCGCCCGCCAACAATTGTCCAGGGGGTCGACCAAACCAAGACGGGGACATCGTCTAGGACAGCGGTGCCGTGCGGGTTTGTGTCTCGGTAATCGTCAGTCAATTGATCCTGTACATAGAAGCCTGGAGGGAGCGGAAATCCCACCGCAGCGCCAACTGTGTCACCCGGACGCGTAACGGAGCCGCCAAGCGCCGGCGCAGCGGCGACAATCGACAGCACAGCGGCTGCCGCCCACTTGGTCAACCTCTCGTTCAATCTCATTCCTCCGTTTTCCCTAGAGCGTCCTCGGTTCTGATGGAATCAGAACCGAGGCTCTATGCTCCGCTAGTCTCTAGAGTACCGTTTGAGTCACCCGCGGAGGGTTCTTGTGTATCGCGACCGTGAGCTCGTCGGGGCCGAGGTCGCCGATCCACCCGTAGTCCCGCAGCAGCTCGCCGAATTCGGTCTTCTCGAAATCGTCAACGCCGGTGTAATGTCGAATCAATGCCTCCATCCAAGCGGGCAGCTTCTTCAGCTTCTCGCCATCCCGCAGCACGGGCCCCGAGTTGAGCATCGCACGAACGTCGTACTGCGAGCCCCACGGCTCCGGCACGCCCCGCTCGATGTCCAACAGCGTGTAGACCGCCTCCATCGCCGTCCGCACGGAGTATTCGACGGTGAAGATGACGTCCCGCGGGTGGCTCTCGGCGAGCTGCCCCAGGAACCCGAAGTTGACCGCTCCCTCGGGCGTCACCTTGGGCCGGTCGCCGTCACGCCGGGGCATGAAGAAGGCCGTGATGTAGGGCATCATGCACGGATGCACGATCACCGACTCGGCCGCCAGCTTGTTGATCTGATCGTCTGGCACCCCCAGGTGGTAGAGCCACTCCCGGGCGATCTCTTCGCCGGTGCAGTCCTTCAGCGCCTTCTTAACGTAGTTGCCGGGCCGGTCGAGGCTGTAGGTGCCGTAGGCATGGATCATCAGCTGGCCCTTCGGGTGGTTCCTGAAGTGCGGGTTGCGCTCGACGTTCCACGACAGCATCCAATTGGAATCGCGCACCGTCACCAAGCCGCCGGTGATGGGCTTCCCGTCGTGACTGGACGTTTCGCGCTGGCAGATCCGCTCGATGTAGGGCGGAATCTTGTCGTCTAGGGTGCGGATGCATGCCGACTCATAGCTGGTCTTGTCGGTGTGGGCACAGAACTTGTCGGGCCGACCGAAGGCGGGGTCCTGGGCGGCGATGTTGCGCCACATCGCCCAGATGCTCCCCTCCTGGATGTCCCTGTTCCACTTGGCCGGGGTGTGGTGATCCCCCCACGCAGTGTTTTCGACCGCGGAGCCGTTGGTAATGAGGACGAGGTCGTTCTCGGTCACATCGCGCCCTCCGTGCTTTCCGCCCTGGATCCACTCGATCCGGCGAGCGACCTTGCGTTCCGGGGTGATGTCGAACACGACGTTGGTGACCTTCGTGTTGTAGACAATCTTGACGCCTTGCTGCTCGAGCCACTTGGCCAGCGGGAGGATCAGAGAGTCGAACTGATTGAGGCGAGTGAACTTGATGGTGCTGAGATCATGTAATCCACCGAAGTGCTGGACGAAGCGATTCATATAGAGCTTCATCTCCAGGGCGCCGTGCCACGGCCCGATGGCGAACATCGACAGCCAATACACCCAGAAGTTGCTCTTAAAGAACTCCTCGCCCACGTATTCTTCGAATCGCTTGTCGTATAGCTCTCTTCGGTGGGTGAAGAAGAGCTTCATCAGCTCGCCCTGCGCCTTGGGGGTCAGGAGCATCTTGCCGTCGGTCGGGAAGGGCTGCCCGCGCTTGTGAGTCGTCCGGCACAGGGAGTAGTTTGGGTAGTCCTTGTTGATCCGGTAAAAGTCTTCGAGGACCGAGGCGTCCTTGACATCGAGCGACGGGATCGAGCGCATCAGATCCCATAGGCACTCGTAGTGGTCCTCCATCTCGCGCTCGCCTCGGAAGAGGAAGCCCTCCTTTTTGTCCTCGATGCCGTCCAGGCATCCGCCGGTGATATTGCTCGCTTCGTAGACGGTGATGCGTTTGCCGTCCATCTGCCCGTCGCGGATTAAAAAGCCCGCCGCCGCGAGGGACGCGATGCCACCGCCAATGAGATGCGCGGACTTCTTGTCCACACCCTTCGGCTTGCGGGGACGAATGAATGCTTCGTAGTTACCATTACTATAGAACATATGTTTTTCTTTCTAGGTTGATGAAGCGGCATGATTTGTTGTCCTGCCTGCTTCAGTTTTTATTGCTGACATACTAAATTTGAAATTCGGACTCGCGGCCGTTACTCCCTGGCAAGAGTCTTTAGCGCTACCTTCGATGGGACGTTCGCTCCCTCTTTCGACGTAGAGAGCCTCGGGAGAACCACGTCCTTCCACTTCCTTCCGGTAAGAGGCCAGGTCTGCGACCGAAACCATGATGAGATTGTGCGTCTTGCAGAAGTGAATGAGATCAGGCACGCGTGCCATGGTACCATCGTCATTGATGATCTCGCAGATCACGCCAGCGGGGCGTAGGCCAGCAAGGCGGGCTAGGTCAACCGCAGCTTCGGTTTGGCCGCGTCGTTCAAGGACGCCGCCTGCACGAGCACGAAGAGGAAAGACGTGACCAGGTCGCGCGAAGTCTTCTGGACGACTGTTTGGATCAATGGCCGCACTGATTGTGCCCGCGCGATCGTGAGCAGAAATGCCGGTCGTAACACCCTGACCCTTCGCATCGATAGCGATTGTGAATGCTGTTCCATGTAAGGCTGTGTTGTCCGGCACCATCGCGGCAAGCTCTAACTCATCCAGTCGCTCGCCCGTCATGGCGAGACAGATCAGCCCCCTGCCGTATCGCGCCATGAAATTGATCGCTTCGGGCGTGACGAGTTCCGCCGCCATCGTTAGGTCCCCTTCGTTCTCGCGATCCTCGTCATCGACGACCACGATCATGCGGCCAGCTCGCATTTCGCGAATGGCGTTATCTATCTTTGCAAAACAAGGCTGGCCTTGCGCCGGTTCGTGTTTCGCCTCATTGCAGCACCCAAGAGTAAGGACATGTCCCATCTTCTCCTGCTTGGCATGGAGATAGGCGAAAGAGTGCGGATTAGGCGCGGCTTCGCATGAAATCTGAGCGACTACCTTAATCCCGGCACGCGGCGAGCGCCCACGACTTGTTAGGGTTATTCGTGAGAAGGCGGACCTTTGTAACACCAAGCTCGTGCAGGATAGCCGCTGGCAAGCTGAAGTCCCTGTAATCGGCCGCAAATCCGAGCTGACGGTTCGCCTCGACCGTGTCGAGACCGTCGTCCTGTAGCGCGTAAGCCTGTAACTTTGCCATCAGTCCAATGCCGCGGCCCTCCTGATGTTCGTAGATCACGAGACCTCGCCCTTCGGCGGCTATGGTCTGCATCGCGAGTTCCAGCTGATCCTTACAGTCGCACCGCAACGAACCGAGAACCTCACTGGTAATACACTGGGAGTGGATGCGGAGCAGAGGAGTGTCTTCCGTCAGATCGCCCAGTATCATTGCGAGCGCGGTTTCAGTATGCCGCGCACCGTTGATAGTCACACGATCGAACCCAAGGAGCTGAAACACACCCCACTTAGTAGGTAAACTAGTAGAAACTACCTGTCGTAACACTTCTGTGTGTACGGCATGGTTACCATTCCCTCCTGACTCTGTTCGCTCTGCAAAGACATTGCCGAAGAGGGCTCGCGGCGCGCGCGTCGGCCTGCTGGACGGGTTCTCTGAATGCAACTACTCCTTGCGGCAATAGATGGTCCGTCTCGCCTAAGCAGGTTTTGCTGTGCGCTCGAGTATTCATTGGAACAGCGGTTTCTTTATCAGCCTCGGAATCACCGGTGTAATTTGAAGCTGGATGTTCCATTCCGGGCCACCCTCTCGGCCTGGCCACAAAATACTGACCCGCGATCTGGACTTGCACAGGGAGCATCCCAAGTTTGATTACCTTGGCGACCGATGGTCCGAGGGGCACAGTCCAGATATCACGGCTAGGCGCCGTCCAATCAGCCAGAATGTTACCTGAGTAGCCGACGCTCCATCCGTCGCCGAAGAAAGAGTAAACCAAAGGCAGGAGACTCAGTTGGTTTGTGTGCGGGCGGTCCGCGTCTCCGGCGAAAGACCACCATTGCTGGGCAAAGGCTGCGATCATGAACTGGTTCGTGATGTAGCCGCCTCCGACAGCTGGCCCGACCTGCCACTTACCTTGTCCGGTAAAATCTGAGCCAGCGGTCGGGAATATCCAGGTAGGTCCTACCGCAAAGATCCACGGCTCGGTGTGGGCGGGCGAAAGCACCTGGGCCAGAACCAGGTCGCCAAAAGACGTGGTTCGTTCGGAGGACAGTTGTGGTCGTCCGCCAACAATCTTTACGGTCGGACGCTGCGTGCTGTCATAAAATGTAATGACCGGACGAGTTATGAGATTCCAATCGTTGGTTAGACTCACCGGCAAGACGGGCTGAAATAAGAGGTTGTTCACCCACTTTCCGTTAGTAGGGAAGGAATCGCGGCTCTCTAGTTTGTAATTGTTAAACTGGAACTGGAGCTGCCAGAGGCTCGTGACCGGGTTACTAATCTCCTTGGCCAATTCGTTAGCCGAAAGGGCAGACGAACTCGCTTGGGGGGCTCCTGTCGGATCCAGTTGGCGATTCATCAGGGTGGCCCCGGTCGTCGCATCACCAAAGTCCTTTGAGGCATCTCCCGCCTGTGTGAGCCCTGCTCCTAAAACAAGCAGCGCCACCCCGATAATGAGCTTCGATCCTATCAACACGCTTTTTTGGCTATGTTTCCTAATCGTTAGGTCATCGCCTGCTGCACTGGGCTTACCATCTTGAACTACTCCTCGGGTTCATATCAGTGTTTGTTTGCGATGAATGGGCTACTTAGTTGCTCGTTTTTTGATCTGCCCATTGAGAAAATGTGCGAATTCGCTCCTGCTGGTCCCTCGCGCCGAAAACTTCTGCGGAGCGCTGGCCGCCGGCGGAAGACGTTTGCGACGAGGTGCGGCGTTGGTTGGCCGCAAGATAAAGACGAAAAAGCGACTGTTGGAGCTTCGCCGCTGAGCGGCGCTCATCGGAAAGTCCGTGAACGTTCTCGAACGCGTTTTAAGAAACTCGCGCCTGGTTAGTTTCGATGTCATGCGGATGTTTAGGTCGCAAGATTACTTCACTGCGCTCCATCGACAATTAGACCTTGGTGGTACTACCTTGGTCGTACACGAACAACCGTCGGATCACGTTCGCCTAACCAGAATCGCACGCGGATGTCAGCGCGCCCGGCCGTTACTTAAACGGATCGACGACCCTGCTTTACTGACTGCTGTTAAGGTTCGCCAAGAGCGGATTCAACACTGGCGAGAAATTCCTTCCTGGCTCCGGCTTTAGAAAAAGGCGAAAGCGCCTGCGGCCATAGCTTTGGAACGCACCGAGGGATCGTCTTTGCTCGTCAAGATGATCACTCGAGTTGAAGGAGAAATGGTGCGAAGACGGGCTTGCACCGCGAGTCCGTCCATGAGCGGCATCAGAATATCGATGACCGCCACCTCAGGTTGATGACTCTCGGCGTAACGCAGGAATGCGCTCGGATCAAGAAAGGATTCAACTTTCCACCCTGCATAGGCAACCAGCCGGCTGTTTGCTTTCAGGACTAACGGATCATCGTCTAACAGGCAAACAATCTGGTCGACTTTATCATTCAGATTTTACTTGTCACCTTTTTACACTTCTATTCTATATAGAGCATCGTGTGCGCCCTCCGCAGATTGGCCGCAAATTCGCAGCCGCAAGCCTGCAGCGGATTTCAGTTGCCTCGGATTTTAGCTCGCGCGGCAGAAAATGAGAACTAGACCTTGGTCTACTCATTTGTTCGACGAAACAACGCCCGCTTTTTGGACAAGAAGCAACAGCTCCGCTACCGAGGTAACACCGAGTTTCTGCATCACCTGGCCGCGATGGACTTTTACTGTTGCGTCCGGCCATGCCCAGTTCACCAGCCGACCTGTTTGTTTAACATGCCGGTAATAAGAGCTGCATCACTTCGAATTCGCGCGGCGTGAGAGAATCGAGCAGACGCCGAGCTTCATTTTTCTCCGCCGTCGCGGCGTCGTTGCTCTGTCGAGCGAGCCAGAGCGCGTTCCACACACTTCAAAAGTTCACGCGGCTTGAATGGTTTCGGCAGAAAATCGACCGCACCCGCTTTCATCACTTGCGCGCACATCGGAATGTTGCCGTGCCCGGTAATGAAGAGCAGCTGCTCTTCCCGGTCGCCGCCGGATAAGAGTCTTTTGAAAATCGAGCCCGTTTAAACCTGGCATCTGCACATCGACAATCACGCAAGCAGGACCGGGATGAGGCGGACGGGAAAGAAAATCGGAAGCCGATTCAAAAATCTCGCTCTCGTAGTCGGCTAATTTCAATAATCGCTTCAAGCCTTTTCGGACCAATTCATCGTCATCAATCACAAAAATTAGCGGGTCTGAAGACTTCATCTTGGGACCTCCTTGCTAGCGGGCAGCGTAAAGTGAAAGCGCGCGCCACCGCCTTCGACGTTCTCGGCCTCAATTTTGCCGCCATGTGCTTCAACAATGGAACGGACGATGGCCAATCCCATCCCCAGACCTTCTTCCTTGGTTGTGAAGAATTGCTCAAACAATCGCCCCCGTACCTCCTCGCGAATTCCGATGCCGTAATCGCGGACAATAACCGACACCCCCTCATCGCTGCTACGTTGGGTGAGAATTTCTACTTTGCGGTCGTCAACGCTTACGTTCCGCATGGCCTCGAATGCGTTCTCGACGAGATTGATCAAGACCTGTTCGATTTGAGTCGTATCCGCTTCGACTGTCGGCAAATCATTCGCGAGCGATGTTTTCACTTCGCAAGAATGCACGCCAGCATCGAGCTGGATCATATGCGCCACATTCATCACTATTTGATTCAAGCTAATTTGCCGGCGGATAGGCGTGCCTTTTTTGATCGCGTTTCGAACATTTTCGATAATAACCTGGGCGCGCCGACCACCTACTCCCACATCGACCAGAATTTCGCGAAGAGCCTCAGGATCCGCCTTTCCCTTGTCGATAAGACCCGTCCCGGTATACGCGTTACTCACGATGGCCGAAAGCGGCTGGTTCAATTCATGAGCGAGCGATGCGGTGATGTTGCCGAGCAAGCTGACCCGTGTGAGAAGATTGATCTGCTCGCGTTGGATTCGCGCTTCTTCTTCGGCAAGCTTGCGCGCCGAAATGTCGACGATCGTTGCCAGAACCAAGATGCCACGCGGTGTCCGAACTGGATTCAAACCGATCTCAACCGGAAATTCAGTGCCATCCTTTCGGCGCGCGCCTAATTCGCGATCCGCGCCCATTGCCCGGGTCTTTGGCGCTGTCAAAAACTCTGCCCGATGCGCCGGATGCCCCGTCGCGAATCGTTCTGGAATAAAGATCTCTACCGGTTTTCCGATTAGCTCGTCGCGCTGGTAACCAAATAGCTGTTCTACATGCGAATTCACAAGCATGATGCGTCCCTGATCATTCACCAGCACGGTGCCGCTTGGCGAAGCCTCGGTCGCGACCCGAAACAATTCCTCTGTTTCCTTCCTTTCGGTTACGTCCATTGAAACTCCAAGAAGCCGCGATAACGCGCCGTCCCCGTCGCTGACACAGCGGGCGCGCGCACCAATCCAGCGCACTGTTCCATCCGGGAAAAGGATCCGATATTCAATTTCATATCCACCCTGCGTTTGGATCGCGCGCTGGACAGCCGAATCGCGGAGTGCGCGATCCTCCGGGTGCACGCGCTCTTGAAATTCCTCGTAAGTTATCTCTTTCTCTGGCGGAAACTGAAAGAGCTCACGCTCTTTGTCAGACATCCAGAGTTTCTGTGTTCTGGTGTTTAATTCCCAGACTCCAAGACGAGCGGCCTCGGCCGCGAGAGTAACTCGCTCCTCGAATTCGTGCAGCGAAGTTTCGCTAGCCTGGAGTTTTTGAGCGACCTCCCCGGCACGGAACAAATCGGAGCCCAATTCAAGCGCCATGGCCATGAGGATGACGACAAATGGAAAACTCGCGAGATACGGCAACTCCAAAATCTGACGGTCAATCAACCCGATGAGGCCCGCGGCCGTTAAGACGGAAAACACAATGCTGCCGCCAATGACCAAAACTTTGCGACGACCAACAGCCTCCTCCTGTCGCCACGAGGTAATTGAGGCGTCGATCACAAAAATCAGGAAGAGCAGCGAACTCAACTCGCTAATGTGCGTCCGCGAACCGATCGCCACTGCGGGACCCGAGACGGTATCGCCCAAAAACGGGATCTGGCGCAATGCGATAATCTCATTGGAAATTAGTCCCGGCTTCGCCATGAAGGCGAGAACCAGACAAACGAACCGACCAACGCCTGCGGCGAATCCGAGCCAGAGCCTGCCGCTACGAAAATAACAGCGCACAAAGCCTACCAGCGCCACGATAAGAACAAATGGCGGCAACTGCGCCCATTGAAGCGCGTGTGTAAACTCCTCTGCCGATTGGGCACGCATGAAAACCAGTTCGGCGACCGCCATCCCGATCACCCCGACGACGGCGAGAACGAAAAACAAGGGGGCCGCGCGACGCTGCCAGATTCCAAGCAAAAGATTCGGCAGAGCTATGGCGACGCATGCGCCAATCAACATCGACCAAATTGCAGTAACCCAGCTCATAAATGTGAAATCGAGGGGAAGATTTGACTTCGGCAAAAGGATTGCTGTGCGTGCAATACACCCCAATGCCGCAACGCCCGATGCAGCTCTGACCAGCTGCGTCCGTCGCATACCAGGACGCCCGCCTCGGCATTATTGTCCCGTATCAAGGAACTTCTGATTGAGCCAACCTTTTAACAGGATACGAAAGCGCTGGGAAGCCTCACTTTGTGAAAAATGCGCGATCGACACACCGAGGAAAAGCGCAATTTCAGAATTCACTCTGAGGTGAAATGCTGTGCTCCGACCCCGCCCCTTCGAGGGCGCTATTGCCCGCCGGGCTCGGCTATCCCCGGGTAGGTGTCGTCACTCCCAAAGAAGCACCAAATGTTTCTTGCGTCAGCATTCTTGACGCGTATGGCGGCCCTGTTGAGTGCCTAACGAGCATTCAAAAGAGCGGCGCAGAGGTTGTAGTAAGTTGCTTTCGCCACCTACTGCCAGGTTTGAGTTAAGCATGGCGGCACAGCGGGCCCGACGTTGAACTCGGGCGCGACACGGTCAGTAAGAGAAGCTAAACCATGACGAACCCCTCGACTACAGCGGCGGGCCCACTGACCGAAAGGCCCCAAGGCAAGGTCGCCGATGAGTTCATGTCGAAGATCCTCCGGGATGCGATTCAATAGCCGGCAGACGTTCGGGAAAGAAAATGGCCAGGAATAATCCTCGGACATAACCCAGCTATGAGCGCTGCAGTAAAGTTCGCGCTCGACTCTACTCGTTTTACCATGGAACCGCCGGAGATCTTGTCCGGCTTGTTTGAGCACCCCCGCGGCCAACTCACGCTGGCTTTGCTCTGAGATATTAGCATCGTTCGTTTTCATCGTATGTTGTGACGCTTCTATCTACCGATTTTGGAGCGCGACATTTCAATAAAAGCTGGCGCCGCCTTATTCACGCCCAGACGTTTTCGCGTTGTTTCAGTGGATTGAAGATGCGGTTCCAGGCGGGTTGGAAATTGAATATCGACATGTTGAGCACGAGCATCGGATCGTGCGGGCGGCGCCCCGCTTGCAATAACTTCCGCGACTTTCGACTGATGCTTATTTTTCTTTCAGTAACCTTGCCTGAGTTCATTGTTGTTTCTTTCCTTGAGTTGACTTTTAGCGAGCGAACAAGAGCAAGCTCAGAAAGCCTACCAAGGCTCCAATCAGCGGGCTTAGAAAGGCAAAGCAGGTTGAGAAATCCCATTCGGCTTTCGCCGCCGGCGGAGTTGATGGGTTCTCGGTGTTGTTGGTGTGTTCAGTGTCTTGTGTCACAACCATGTTTCCCGAGTTTGGAAGGCGACGTTGCAGCAAATGTGACAGCCACCTTGTATTGGGGCGGTCTATGACCGTCGCTACAGCCGAGCCACTAGTAGCGAACGGGAGGCGGATTCTTTACGAGTGCTTCGAACCGCGGGTCTTTGCGCAGCGGGTCCCAGAAAGGTGAGTAGCGGAGGTCGCCGGGGTAAATTCCCCCGGGGACTTCCAGCAGGTCCGGGAGCTCGGCAATGGCTGCATCGACCTCACCAAGTTGGGCAAAAACTGTTGCACGATTGGCTTCGGCGTTTGCTTTGATCACCGCGTCATTCTCATCGTCCTCCACGCCTAGCCGCGCCTGCTCCAGCGCATTACTTTTGTCGCCCACCCCGGCATAGGCAAGGGCAAGGAAGGATCGCCCGCCAAGGTTTGGCAGCTTACTGCGACGACTGGCCTGCTCAAGGTCTCCGATCACACGCTCGAACGTGCCGTGCGCTTCCTCATTTAGTCCGGACCATTTCTGCGCGTAGCCCTGGAGGATGAGAATAAGAATATCTTGCGGCGTAAGCGGTTTGTCAGGCGCTAACGAATCGGTCACCTGCTTGGCGCGGGAGATCGCCTGATCAAAATCACGCTTCAGCAGGGCGTATTGTATCCGAGTGCTTAGAACACCCTTATCCAAAGGGTCCTCCGGGAGCCGGGCGAGTTCTTTGGCTGCTTCGTCCAGGCGGCCTTCATCCTGAAAGAGTTGGACTCTCAGCGAGATGGCGTACTGATCGTTAGGCGAAATTTCCAGCGCCCGATTGAGTGCTGCCTCAGCCGCGGCCCATAGTCTTAACAGCCGAAATATGTTCAGCTCAGCTGTGGTCCAAAGCCGGGCGTTGCGTGGGTCAAGCTCGGTCGCCCGAGTGATATGCGCTTCAGCTTCTCTCCACTGGCCAAGGCGGCGCTCCGCAAGAGCCATGTATTGGTTAACGAGTGCGCTATTAGGTAAACGCTTTTCCGCTTCGTGATAGGCTTCGAGCGCGCCGGACATGTTGCGTAAGACACGATACTTGTAGGTTCCCTGCGCCAGCCACGCTTCGCCCAGTTCCGGCCGGAGCGTGATGGCACGATCCGCTGCCTCTTTAACCGCGGCAGGAGAGTTCGTGTTCTGGTCCTGGCCATTGTAGTAAAGCAAACTACGAACGAGACTAAGTCGTGCCCACGCAAGAGCGAACCTAGGATCAAGTTGGATGGCTTCCGCATAAGCAGCGGCAGCATTCGGCAAAGAAGAGAATCCTGGTTGACTCTGCTCAATGCCAACGCCGCGGAGATAAGTATTGTACGCGGCCGTGTTTGCGGTCGGCGACGTGGTGCTGATCCTTTGCACCAGCTTCGCATCCAATTGTTCGGCAATCGTGTTAGCTACTTCGCTCTCGACGGCAAACACATCATCCAGCTTGCGGTCATAACTGTTGGCCCAGAGGTGTGCATTGGTGCGCGTATCAATCAGCTGCACATTGACGCGGACCTTATCGGCTGACCTTTGCAGAGATCCTTCCAAGACTCTGCCCACGTTAAGTTGACGGCCGACCATTCTTAGATCGACAGGTTTGGTTTGGTAGCCTTGCGTGGACGTGCGGGCGATGACCTTCAGATCAGCCAGACTCGCGAGCTTGGTCAGAATTTCATCCTGAATACCGACCGCGAAGAACTGATCGTCCGCGTTCGAGCTGAGACTTTCGAAAGGAAGAACCGCAATCGATCTATCTAGCTCGGAAGACGCGTGGCTGCGTTGATAGATGAAGTTGGCGAGTAAGAGGAGAACAAGTGCGAGCGCGAATCCCGCCGAAGCAACAACGAGACGTTTTCGCCGCCGGCGGGCAGCTGGCTCAAAACGGAGGTGGCACCGGTGAATCTTTGTGAGTAGCTCGCGCGCGGTTTGCGGTCGCTGTGCCGGGTCGAGAGCTAACATCGATTTCAATAACGTGACGCATTCGAGGGGGACGTGTGCACTCTTCAGCTGCTTCAGCGGAAGTTGCTCCGCTTGCTTTGCCCGAACTTCCTCAATCGAGCGGCCAGCAAACGGCATTTGAGCTGTCAGGAGGTACCAGAAGGTTGTGCCTACCGAATAGATATCGGAACGTTTGTCGATCTGCTGCTGCCCGGCTTCATCAAATTGCTCCGGACTAGCGAAAGCAGGCGTTCCTATGAAGCCTGCTTGCGTGCGAAACGTCGGATTCTCTGCGGCAAGAACTTTCGCGACTCCATAGTCAATGATCTTGACCAATAGCTGATCGCTTGCGTGCGACTCAATCATCAAGTTCGACGGCTTGAGGTCACGGTGAATGACTCCGCCTTCCTCTCCAGCGGCCAGGCCGCGCGCCGTTTGCTCTACCACTTCAAGTGCGAGGTTTAGGGGAAGCGGCCCGTCACGTTGGACGCGCGCTTCCAAAGTTTCTCCATGAACAAGCTCCATCGCAAAAAAGCATTCCCCATCCTGTTCACCGTAATGAATCACTCGGGCTACGTTGGGATGATGAATTTGCGCCGCCGCGCGCGCTTCTCGCAAAAATCGCGCGCGAGCAATGGGATCTTCCGCCAATTTCCGAGTGATAACTTTGAGTGCGACCGTTGAATTCAAAACGGTATCGCGCGCACGATACGTTATAGCCATTGCCCCTGAGCCGAGTATGACAGGGTAGCCGTCGGCATTTACTTCGACTTCGAAGTGAGCGTAACGCAATGGACCGAGTCTGACTTGATTGCGCTCGGTTGCCCGCTCAACTTCCTGGTCCTCTGCGAGGAAGCCAAAGCTCACCAGGCAACGCATGCATTCCCCGTCGGGGCCGGGGTGCGTAATTGATCGTCCACAGCGCGCGCAAATTCCTGCGCCCTTTTCTTGCGGCGGAGCCATGACGCTCATGCGGTCAGAATGCGGTAAACGTAATGCAACTCGTCGTCGATTTCTTTTGGATCGGAAACGGTGCTCGCCACTTCGGCGCGAAGTGCGTGTCGATACGTTTGGCGCAATCGTGAAAGCGAGACCCGGAAATTTTCAACCGATGTACCTAGTCGTTTCGCCACCTCCTCCTGATTCGGCGCCGTGATTGTTCCACCGGCTACGAACGGCCTTAGCTCATTGCCCCACGCCAGTTTGCCTTCGGCTGCTAATCTGTCCCGCACGTTCTTCCATGCGCGTGCCACAACACTCGATGCCCACGCGACATCATAAGAGTTCACGTCGCTCAGATGAGAGGTCGCCAACATTGATGCCTCAGCTTGCGGCAGTAGTTCATCGAACGACACGAATTGCTGCGCTCCACCGCGCTTGATCGCACGCATCCGTTCGCGCTGCTTTAGGAGAAAATTTTGCAACGACCCAAGCAGGAATGTGCGCAGCCGACCCTTCTCCTGATCGGCTCGGCTCAGCGTATTGTGCTCGAACAGATGAACGAAGAAACTTTGGACGAGATCCTGCGCGTCGGCGGGCGGAAAGCCGCGACGTCGAACAAATGTGTAGAGCGGCGGCCAGTAGGCTTCGCTAAACGTGGCGAGCGCTTTCCGTCTCGTTTCAACGGACTCTGCGTCGCCCGCCTGCAACACGACGGTCCAATGCGTCGTCTCGAACGGCGCACCACCCACTTGGAGCGTGCCAGGAATCGGTTTCGTAACAACCGCGTACTATGAACAGACCGAGGTGTCTTTGCGAGACAGAAACAGTCCGCTTGGCGCCTTCGGCTAGTCCGGTTTAATCCGCTCCAATGCGAGAGCGAAGAGCCGATCGCTGTTGCGTATGTTCGGCATTTCAATGCCAACTGAAACGCTCGATCCTTCGCCCTCGTCACAGACACCCGCCGCCGAACCGGAACGGCTGGCCTATTCCCTTCACGAGGCCGCCGATCTCCTGGGTGTCGATTATTTCAGCGTCTATCGTCTCATTCAGCGCGGAAAGCTGCGCGCATGTCGCGCACTTCGTGGCAAGCTATTAGTTCCGCGCACGGAATTGCTCCGGCTACTCAAAGGTTGAAGCGCGCTCGGCGACGGTTGGTTAGGCTGCGATGCCGAAACTAACGCGCCTCGCTTGCGCGAAGCTATGGTCTTGGCGCAAGTGGCCATAGGTTTTCATACACAGTGCGCCGCCGTCTTTGTGTCCCAACCAACGCGAGACAGTGGGAATATCGACACCGCTTTCGATGCAAATGGTGGCGAATAGATGACGGAGGTCGTGGTGGGTTATGCGCTTCATGCCGATCCTTGCTGCTGCATGTGTCATGCTGTTTTGACATTCAAAGACGCGCATTACGGTCGCGCTCGAAGGTTCATTCGATCGCTCGGCGCGCAGTTCCGCCAACATCCGCTCAAGCTCTGGAATCATCGGCACATATCGCATCTCGCCGTTCTTGGTTGCAGTTTGGGGGTCACCTCGCACATGCAACTGGCGGCGGGGGAAGTCTGCGTCTGCCCACGTCACATATTTTGCCTCGCCAATTCTCAGACCGCTGTAAGCGAGAAACCGCACGAGATCCGCGCAGTCCTTCGACTGTCTTGCCCCGGCTGTGCGAATCTGCTCAACAAATTTCAGGAATTCTTCGCGTGACGGGAGCTCCAGCTTTTTCTGACGGAGTTTCACGCGCGATAGTTTCGCTGCCGGATTATTAAATCGAGCACCGGTGCTGATCGCCTCATTGAAAACCGCTCGCAATGTGCCGATGCTGTTGTTCACGACAGTCGGCGCGTAATGCTGCTGAAATCGTATGAGCCAGTTCTCACAATCGCGCTCGCTCACTTTGCGCACATCGGTTTCGAACAGCGAAGGCCAGGAGCGTTGAATGAAATCCAACGTCATTTCGCGGTAATCTTTCGAGCGCGGCTTGAGCGACGCGTTCGCTCGAACCTTGCCACGATATACCTCCACCGCGTCGCCAACGGTCATCTTCCCGCCAGCAAATGCTTTTACGGATTCGTGGCGTGAGCGGTACTCGCGGATTTTGTCTGGCAGTCTCTGCTTCGCGACGGAGAAGACTGCTGTTTCAAGACCCTGGCGGACCAGCTTTCCGCCGACCTTGAATCGCGCAAAGTACGTACCGGACGGCCGATAGCGGATGAGATTCTGAACGGTCGTGCTTTCCCAAAGCGGTTCTTCTGTGGTCGGCATGGCGGAGGCTGGGGACATGCTCTCAAATCCTTCGGGCCGCGTTGCCCCGATGTCGGAGCAAAAAACCCAAAGCGGATCGACTCGCCGCCCGCCAGCCTCAATCAGGGTGCGCAGACGTGTCAGCCTGATGAATGGGCTTGCCTCTTCGGAGGGAATGCGGACAGTGCGCAACGGCAGCGGAACGGAATCCGCACGTTGTGCCCGTTTTTGTCTGGGGGATACAAAAGGGGGATACAATGGCCGAAAAAAGTGAATGAGAATGGAAGGTTTTCCCTCGTAAATGCCGGCATAGCTCAGTTGGTAGAGCAGCTGATTTGTAATCAGCAGGTCGTCGGTTCGAATCCGACTGCCGGCTCCGCAGTAAATTCGAATTCTCTGAATATTGCAGCCTCTATGCTTGGACACTTTCGATGTGCAACGGAGTCTTTTTTCGGGACTCGTGCCAATCGTCCCTGAGTTTCGTTGGCCACCTTGGAAGCGCGGATGTGTAGCTGATAGCGTGAATTGCGAGGGAATTTTGTTCCCACGATTTCAAATTCAGTTATGCCGACATCGATAATCGTTTTCATATAGCACGGGCGTGTGATCTTCTTCGCGAGGCATCAAGGCCTTTAAACCTCAAGGAAGGAGAAGTTGCATCCCAAAAAATTTGGCGTGTCCCATTTTCAACGTACGAAGTTGAAATGTTAAGTGGCAAATGGGTGCCGGTGTAATTGGCAAATTTGTCTATAAATCCGGAATGAATGACCGCTGACACGGTTTGGGCAATAAGGGCCGGTTGAATTGGTTCGTATGTTTCTCTTCGCGACAAATCCGAACAGAGCGACTTGTCGGCATTGGTGCTCGAAAGTGTCGCGGGATGTTGCCGAAGCTTATTGATTCGATGTTTAATCGATTGGCGCGTGGATGGCGACGTTCGGCGTAGATGTAAACCCTACCCGGATTGGTGAATACCGTCGCGTCTTTGCAGAGATTGAAAAGAATTATCGTGAAGGCACGATTGATGAGCTATTGGCGAGATACGGCTTCGCCTTGCTTGCAAACGTCCTATTTGAATCGACCGAGCTGATACAGACGACTTTGTCACAAAGACAAAGGAATTTTGGGACAAGGCACGCGACAACCGAACCATAGGTCTGATGGTGAACTTGAAAGCGCCTTCGTGGGTTGGCTTTCCTTTAGCCGGATAGAGCAACGATTTCTAGTTGAAGGATGGCTTTCGAACTCGAATCAGTGATCCATCGCACGATCAGTTTTTAGTGGCATCGGAAATTTGATAATTTTCTTTTCAAGGTCGGCTTCAGCTTCGCATTTTGCGACGAGTAACTCAAGAGCTCCGTGGATGACATCGGCGACCTTCACACGTTCTCGGTCCGCTATCTTCCTGAGCAATCGCATCGTTGCCTGGTCAAGGGCATCGAGCGTCCAGCAGCCTTCAAGAACAAAGGGCGTAACATTGCCAGGTCGCGTTTTCGGAATCGCTTTCATGCCGCCGTCTTGCGCTGCTTTCCGCACACACGCAAGAAACTTCTGCCAAACAATTGTGTGACCTAAATGTGACTTGAAGTCTTTCAGCAACCCCGGGACCGAGTCCACATCGCACATCATTTCCTGTTAGACGCTTTCCGCTTGCGGGCACCATTGTTTGATTGACGAAGCAAGGGCGCTGCATCGTGACCGACAGGCGCCAATACAGGCGATCATTGGTTCTGAGGTCATTCCGCCAGTTAAGCCGGAGCTATTTTGCGAGCGAAAAGAGTTGGGAATTTGTAATCGAAGCGCTGCTTTTCGCCATTATCGTAGCAATTTCTGCTTGGCCGATCTTCGCAGCCGCAGATGCGCTGAACCAATTTCTGCAGCGCACCGCAAGCTGAGTGCATCGACAACGATTTGGCGCAATAGCCGAGCAAACAGACAACGCCACCACCATTACGTAACAAAGGAATTGCCGACAACTACCGACGCCTAGGCGTTTAGACTGGCCAGGACGATCCAAAAAAGAACATTCGCCATTATCATTTAAGTGGCACACAGTGCTGCCTTGAAAACGCTTGCTGAATACATCGCGCTGCAGCTCCAAGAACGAGAATTTTGCGTTGTTTTTGATCGTGATTTGGAACGCTGCTGGCCAAGCCGCAGAATGGCGCGGCCAGAACGAGAGAGAGAAATCCAAGAGTTCGCCGAATCCCAGGGATGGACTGCCGCAATTCTCAACGGTGGGTTCGGTACGAGGGCAATACTTCGAAAGCTTGAACCTGGTATCGACACGGCTTCGATTTAAGCCGCTTGGAGTTGGGCTGTTCATCACAGATTGATTCTGAAGGGCCTCGTGCTTTACACAGTGGACCGGTACAGTGGAGACGGTCGCCGATTCATTATTCTGTCAGACGAAAAACTCAGCGCCTTTTTGGAACTTGAAAGAGTGACACGCGAATCATTGCGCTCCTCAAATGTCGAATAATTCGGCACAATTCTCGTTAGATCTTTTTTTGTGTCTATTGAAAAGATGCGTTTCAATCTTCTGCGTGTGTTTAGCCCTATGCGCGTCTGTGTGTGGGCAGCAGCGTAGCGTTGAAGAACGGCTTAGTGATGTGGAGAAGCGCGTTTCTGCCTTGGAAAAGGCGTCGCCGCTTTCACTATTCAAACCAACTCCATCGCCCACGCCAGCGGCCCAGACGAAGTCGCCGCTCGAACTCGTGTCGTGGAGTGGTGAATACTCGCAGCATTTCTACACAATTACGCTGAATCTGAAAAACAACGCGGATAAAGACATCAAGCTCATCGACGCTTCGGTGTACTTTTACGACTTGCAGGAAAATCAGGTGTTCGGCATTAAGGTCAATTCTGAGCGTTCGATTCCGGCTGGCCAAGTCATCGCGGAGAAGGGTGACTACAGTGTGAACGAGTTCAGCCCGGAACAAGTGCGGATGGCGCAAATGAAAAAGGAGGACATTAAGGCCACTCTCGTTGTTCAGAAGCTAGTATTTGCAGACAATAGCACTGGCGAGTACTAGCGATGAGGTCTGACCAAGCGATTGAGCCGACGGCTGGCCCGTTGCAAGGACAGTGATTGAGGTCAGACCGCATCATTGGGGCTGGCGAGTTTTTGAAACGCCGGGCGTTGAGCCCGTGTTCCCGGAGAAGCAACACGCTATCGATTATGCCGAAACCCGCGGGTGCTTCCGCTCCGGCGAGATTTCTGTTTTGGATGCGAGCGGCAACCTGGAACGCACGATTGCGTTCGACGAAGCGGATCGAAGGCTGCGACGCGCAAAGCAGTGATTCGATTTCCGGCCGACAAACCGCTTCCCGCCGGACTCGTGAAGAAGCTTGTGAAGACGCGCATTGCCGAATACTCCGCCTAACCAGAAGATGCGATTAACATCTACCGCTTTAAAAAGCCAGTTGAGTGTTGAGAGATGAAAACGCTCGCATCCTTTATCCGTAACTGATTTATTCTCGCATGAAAATGAAACCAGGAAAACTTCTCGCGATAGTATTGGTGCTGGGTATTGGCGCTGCGGTCCTTCCACAGTTGTGTGCCCAGACGCAGACGAGCGGTACGTTACCGAGCGCCAGCGAGATTGTGGCGAAGTACGATGAAGCTCTGGGCGGAGAGGCCGCGCTCCGGCGGCATACGTCTAGCACAATGAAGGGCACGAATGAGGTCCATGGGCCTAGCAAAGTAGTGACGCTGCCGTTCGTCTTCTATGCGAGCGCGCCTTACCTGCGCTTGGAAAAGGTCTCATTGCCTGACAACAAGGGAGAGGTGTTGAGTGGATTCGATGGCGAGCTGGCTTGGAGCTTCGATCCCAGGAGCGGCCCAGCGATAACGACTGGCGATGAACGCGAATCCGCGAAACGAGACGCGGATTTTTACTACCCGCTGGACGAGCTGACCTGGTTCAAATCCATGGAGACAGCCGGCTTGGAAGATTACGAGGGTCAGCGCTGCTATCATTTGCACGGAATCAACAATTGGGGCAAAACGAACGACCATTTCTACGACCAGAAGACCGGACTCCTAGTCGGCTACCAATTCGACTCTGAATGGCGCGGCGGCTCGGGTCTCACGCATGAGATTTTTTCCGACTATCGAAAGATAGACGGTGTGCTCGTCCCGATGAAACAAGTCGTCAAGATCAAATCGAAGTCCGGTGGCGATTGGACCGTGTTGCAGGTGACGATCTACAGCTCCGTTACGTTCAATGACGTCGATCGGGCAGTCTTCACGCCGCCCCCGCCGGTACGCGATCTTGTATTAAAGGGAAAGCAGCACTCGACCTCTTAGCGGGCCTGGCGCGCACGAAGTTTCACATTGCTCTACGGAATCGGACGCGAGTAAACTAATTCGTGACCACGTCGCAGAGCGGCGCCGTAATCATTACGTCGAGGGCTTCGACTCATCCTTCTTCATTTCAGGCAGGTCTGCTTTGAGCGGGTACTCGTGATCATCCTCACTGATATCAACCTCCGGAGACCAATCTGCGACCGTCAGGCTGTGGATCTCGCCATTGCCTATTCTGTTCGGACATCCGCTCAAGAAACGATTGTAGCGATTTTGCCTCGCTTCTTCCATCTCTTTAAACTGATTACACGTTATTAGTGTATTCATATATTTACCTTTCTGGATTGAGTTAAAGCCATCTTGGTGCATCGCGCTCACCGCTTATTGTCAGAGTCGACCCTAATCTTGCGCGTGTTGAGGCAGCGCAGCACGCGATACTCGCCGACTCCTATCGGCTGAAAGATTTGAATTCAACAAACGGGACACAGGTCAACGTGCCTCCTGACGCGCGACCAATCTCCAAGCTCAAGCGCCGCGCGGGAAGGAAACACGTCCTTTCCAAGATTGTTCTACGGAAACGGCGGAACGAAGTTTCGAAAAACAGCTGAGTAGCGCCCAATGAACGCATCCGCCTGTTGGCCGAACCGTAGGAAACCCTTACGACCGTCAGAACAGTTTACGATTCGGCACTGAACGCTTCAAAAAAGTTAGATCATTCTGTTAGATTGTAACCCAGTAGCAAATCGATATTTACTAACTGTCAGTGAGAATTTCGCGGTTTGGGCACAAGGCTTGCTGCCTCTGTAAGGAACCACGAGAGAATGACAGGTATTTCGGGAATACCTCGTGCGCGCTATGCTTTTCCGCTTGCTTGGTACCACCATAATGCTTGGCGCGATCACAGGATTCGTTGAACTTAGTAAGGGAGCATTCTTTAGGACACTC
Organism: uncultured Verrucomicrobiae bacterium; assembly: GCA_963789045.1. Lineage (GTDB taxonomy): Bacteria > Verrucomicrobiota > Verrucomicrobiia > Chthoniobacterales > UBA10450 > CAWBIP01. Next base: position 90,856 of record CAWBIP010000007.1, on the reverse strand, counting down.
GGAGGACAAATCGTGCAGGGACTGCTCAGCATTGCCTGCTTCATCCTTGTGGGAGTTGCTTTCTGGCGCTTCGGCTGGAAAATCGGCCTCCTTGATCTTCTTCTTGTTATTATTGCCTCGAATGTAGGTCTAGCGTTGCACAGAGTTCGGCTGCCTAGACCGTAGCCTTGTGCCAGAGCTGTTTTGGGTCCGTGTCGCAACGTTTGGCAGGTGGCTTGGTGCCGCGGATATCTTCAGCTCGGACCTGCCACATCGCGACTGGCTACGACACGTCCCTAGTCGGAGAAGCAGAGATCGGAACGTGGGAGCTCGCCTGTGGATGAGCCGATTACTTACGCGGTGTGGCTTCTCAACGCCGGCGCGGTTGCGATAGGCTTTTTCCTCGCACCGCGGCGACTCTGGCGAGCCTTCATGCGGGGTTGCGGCAGCACCAACCTGTATCGTCTCAAAAAGGAGAAGAAGAATTTGGAAGAGCAAATCGAGCGGCGCAGGCTGCGCGGGAGGGAGTTCCTGGAGTGGCTGAATCAGGTGCCAAAGCGCAACTAGGTGCAAGCCTCAATGTGCCGCCCGAACTGATCGGGCATCGTTCAGAGTCACGCAGAAAAGCGTTGCACCATTGCGCGCCGCTCGATAAAGCGAATGGAAGCTTCGGTCAGCGCTACAAACCTTCGAATCGAACGGCGGCCGTCCGCGTGTAAATTTGGGTGTGCGTGATGTTGCGATGCCCCAAATAGTCCTGAATAAGCCGCGTGTCGCGGCCCTTGTTAGCTAGCGCACACTCGCAACTGTGCCGCAGCATGTGCGGATGGACTTTAATACCCAGCTTGGCGCGTTTGCCGACTTCCGCGCAGATATAGTTGCGTCCCCTGCTCTGCAGCTGAGCTACAGGCCTATTTTCAACCCTTTCCACATTTACTCTTAAAATAAATTTATAACACATATTTCCTATCCGTTGCGCCGAGCACGGAATCGCTGCACCTTGCCCCGCTTATGATCTTTTCCTACGCGGTCAGTATGAGTTTCACCAGGCAGAGAGCAGTCTGGCCGCAGACGCCTACGATCGTGCCGACGCGTTTTACCGACAGGCGCTGGCACGCGATCCAAACTTTGCCGAGGCCGCCGCGGAGCTCGCACGCAATCGACTATCGCGACACTGGTTCGTCTCTCCTTTGGCGCCAGCGGAATTAGAGGATGTGAAGTCGCTCATTAAGCGCGCTCTGGCGCTGGCTCCAAATTCTCCGGAAGCGCACTTTGCGCTGGGATTATTCTTTTATTGGGGTCATCGCCAATACGAGAATGCGCTGGCAGAGTTCAACCGCACGCTGGAATTGCAACCTAACAACGCCGACGCGCGGGCGTACTGCGCTTGAGTTTATCGCCGGCGCGGTGAATGGGAGCGCTCGCTGGCCGATTCTCAACGAGCAGAGGAACTCGACCCGCGCGACGCCAGAATCCCGACCAATATCGGAGTGACCTGCAATGCATTGCGTCTGTGGAAGGACGCGGAGCGTGCCGAATTGCGAGCTCTCGCCATCGATCCGCACAACACGCAGGCAGCGATCTTCCTTGTCTTCACTCGCCTTACCACGACGGGCGATGTCGACTTGGCCCGGCCAGGCACTCGACGATTTTCCAGAGCTGATCAAAGGCATCCCCGGCGGCGCCGGCGGCCCCCGTGGCGCTACCGGAGCCGGTGACATTAGTGCAGTCATTGGCTGGCCGGTTTACCTCAACGTGATCGAAAGACGTTTCACCGATGCTTTTCAAGCCGTCGAGAAGAGGGTGGTCAACGACGATCGCGCGCATCTTCAACAGCTTGCCGGGCGTGTCGCCATTCGCGTGCTGGCGGGAGAGCCTGAGGCAGCCAAATCAATGGGAGAAGAAGCGCTGCTGTTACTCGAGGCCAGATTCAGGGAGCGACCGGATGACACTTTCGCGATGACGGAGCTATCTTGGGTTTACCTCGCCCTGGCACGCAATGCCGATGCGCTGCGCCTTTCTAGACAAGCGGCGGATACAATCTCCATCGAAAAGGATGCTCTGGCCGGCGCGAATTTCCAGATCGGGCTCGCGCAAATCGAGGCACGTGCGGGCGCACCTCAGGAAGCCATTAAGAGGCTTCGACGGTTTGCTCTCAATCCCGGCGGGCGGGGCAGCGTCCATCGCTGCTTTGAAGATTGACCCGGTCTGGGATCCGATCCGTAACCGTCCTGATTTCCAGCAGCTGCTCTCAGGTCCGGAGCAGATCGGACCTAACAAGTAACAGGAATTGAATCGTCGGAACTTCTCTGCCGAACTAAAGCGACGCTCAGACTGCTCGGATTAAATTGGATATTAGAATCGACGCAACCACGTTCTCATCGCAACAAATCCGTAGTTGCTTTCGCGTGCTATTGAATGCGCAGCGCGTTAGCACAATTGCTTCCCGAGGATCATTCGTCAATCGCAAAGCGAAGCTGTAAACGGCGGGATAGTAACGAGCAACCAAAGTATCAAAATATGAGTTTTTCGTTTTGATTGTCGGCTTCCCCGTGTGATGCCGTTTTTGCAGTTGGCCGCGCAGCACATTGCCACTCTGATTGAGGGGTGCTTTCATTCGTCACTTGGTTCTACGGAAAAGGCGGAACGAAGTTTCCGAAGCTGAACCGGAATTTGAGCCTCTCATAAATGGCCTAACTAGAAAAGGCTATTGCAGAAACGGGTAAAAGCCTGCAAACCGAGATGCGTTGCTGATCGCATTGGGTTCAGCGTACTACAAGCGGCCCGCGCGGTGATGGGCATTTGCGCTCAGTGAAGTCACCTGATCATCAGCAGGCCCATTGCCATTTAAGTAAAAAATAGCGTCGTAATCAAGCTTGGTTCCTGCCGTGAAACTCTTCTGCCAAAATGTCGCGCCCGAGATACCGGCTCTTAAGGAAAGCGACTGATTGGTAATTAGCAGGTCGTCGGTTCGAATGCGATTGCCCGTCCCTCGAAGTCGAGGTTTGGCTTCCAAATCTCTAAGCTCTGCTTGGACAGTTCATGGACACTTTTAGCATTTCAAGTAATGGCGTTTTCATGTTTTGGCGACCGGAGCGAAAGAAATTCTGCTAACGATTTTGCAACGTATCGCGTTCGTCGATTGCGAATTTGGGCGGATGAAATTACACCTATTGAACGTAGAAGGGAGAAGTCCCCTGATCCGGAGATTCTACTTTGTTGCTTGCACCTGTGCGGCGTGAAACGCCTGCCAGGCATTCCAAGCGCGTTCCCAGGTTTGTTTCTCGGCCCAACATTGCGCTTCCAAGAAGTGAAAATAGGCCGGGGAGTTCGGCCGTTCGCTAAAATGACGTGCGGTGAGAAGGGCATCATCGACCCGACCATTCTGCATCTGTGCGCGATAAAGTTCATAACCAATGCCGTAGTTATTCGGCGCGCCAGCGAAGCGCTCCTCCAGATTTTGAAGAGATAAATTGGCGACTCGGGGAAGTGCGACCGGTTCGCCGTATCGCTGGGTCAATTCGTAGGCAGCGCGAAAATCATTCTTGTTGGCTTTGTATTTCGCCATGCCAAGCCAGGCATAACGAACCCACTCAGGATGGTGTTCAACGGCCTGGGAAATCTCTTCGGGGTCGCCGCGTTCGGACCAAAACGCGAATAGCGCGAGTTTTTCTGTTTCACTGAACGATTGTAAGTTCGGATCATTTCTCAATAGTTGCGCGAGAGTGCGATTGAAAGAAGCGTCGGACAGCCTATCGAGATAGGGCAGCGCCAAATCGTGTTGGCTAAGTCCAATCGCTTCCAGAAACGGGCTGACTTCTGGATTCCTGAGCGAAGCATCGCTCAGCATGCTTGAGTAGACTTCCGGCCGCAGAGGTCCGGCTCTGCGTAGAGCCTCACGCCACGCTGCCACGGCCAAAACCGGACGGTACGGCAGCCAGGCGTTTCCTTCGGACAGCGGAACTTCATAGGCGATCGGCTCCAGGAAGCGTGCTCGGCGGAAATCATCGACTGCATTTGTCGCCTGGTTGAGTTCGACCTCCGCGATAGCACGGGTAAGATAAAGTTGCCAATCGAGCGGCGCCCATTGAAGCGCACGAGCTGTCAGTGCGATTGTTTCACCATAATTGCCTTCGCGGTTGGCTATCGTCGATAATTGCTTCGCGCTGGAAACACCGACTGAGCCGGGAAGGAGTTTCGCACTACCCCCGGCGACAACCAATGACAGGCCCGCCGCAAGTAATACCAATCCAACAAAGCGAAATAAGATCGACATCCACTGACTCCTTTTCAAAGACAGCGGCCGATGCAGTGAGAGCCCAAGCAAAAATATTGCCGCAAACGCCGTACCAACTTGGTGCCCTGAAACATCGACTATCCCATAGAACGCGAACAGGAGCGCGACGATGAGCGTCGCGAGACGATAACCTTGGTTGGTTCCCACTCGCAGAGGGGAAACTCGAATAACAAGCAAGGTGATGCCGGCGATCGTGAGCACCACCGCGGGCCAACCGAGTTCCGCCCAAAGCCAAAGCCAGTCACTTTCAGGATGCAGGGCTCGCGGGTCGCCGGGAGAAGCGGCACGAAAAATTGCAAATATCGATTCGAAATTTCCTAAACCGATGCCACACCAGGGGGAATTACGAATGAGTCGAAACGTGTCATGAAAAATTCTCCACCGGAAATTCGTTGAGGCGCCGGCAGCAATGAAATCGCGAAGATGAAATCTCTCGAATGTCTGACCTCCGAAAAGCAGCACCGCCGTGAGTAGCAGCAGAAGAACAGGAGGGATTCCAAGCGCTAGTCGCCGACGGGAGCGCTGTCGGAACGCCAACGCGCCAAGCCAAAATGCGCTGCCCACGACCAGGATTACGATTCCAGAGCGCGAAAAATTCAAAATGATCGCTGCCCCGATCAGGACCAGCGCGAGGATCCAGACGATCCGCCGTTTTCTTCGCTTGCGGAGATCGTCCTGAGCGCAGGCAAGAATCACGATCGCAGTGAGCCCGAAAAGATCTCCGGTTTGATTGCGATTTGGAAATGGACCGAAATTTTGCTCGGTGTGCCAGAATGGGAGCGTGGTGCGCTCCAAGTAAAGCGCGATGCAGATTGCGGCTAAGAGCGCAATTCCACCGGCAAACAGGCGCAGTTGAAAGCGCACCTCGTGAAGCTCCAGGTCTTGCGCGGAGACGACATAGAGCCAGCTCAGTCCAGCAACGAAGCTAACCAGATAGCTCAGCGTAATCCAAGGCTGCGGAGTGAGTGTCGATGGAAGCTGAATTCCGAAGTCATTTACAAGTGTCGCACGCCACTCTGGTTGGAAAAACCAGCGGGCCGGGAGAAATGCGACTGCCGCCAAGATAAAGAGAGTGAGAAGAACGAGGTTCGTTAGCGCGCCGAGTGAAAACCGAGGCGGTCGCATCAGCAGGTACGCCGCGAGAACTGTGATGACAAGTCCCTCCTCCCATTTTTGAGTTGCGCCGCCCAGGAAGCAAGCGAGCACGGGCAGCAACGCGACGGTCGCGTTAGCTATCCAACGAGTGGTGGCGGGATTTTGGTTCTCGCGTGACTGAGATCGCTGCACGGAATTTCGCATCGGCCAAGGCAAACTCTCTTTCCATGGAAATCGCCTTTAGATTCGATAACCTCCGGGGACAAAGCAAGGCATCATGTCAGCGACAAACTTTACAGTTCAGTCATAGCTTCTGTGCTGATTTTGCGCCGAAGGTAAGATGCGCGGCTTCTCTTTGGCCTGGTCAACACACGAGGGGAGAAAATCCACTTCGATGGTTCTACTCAGGATGTTTCGATTTCTACATGTGTTCTTTATTGGGCCAGCATTCCTCCATCCACCACGAGGGAAGTGCCGGTGGTAAATTTCGCGTCATCGGAACAGAGATAGAGAACCGCCGCGGCGATTTCTTTGCTGGTGCCAATGCGCCCGACCGGATGAAGAGACGTGAGGTAATCGCGCATCTCGCCTTCTTTTCCGGCAAAGCGATCGACCATGTCGGTTGCGACACCGGCGGGGGCCACTGCGTTAATACGGATATTTTGTTTGGCGAACTCCAGCGCGAGAGCCTTGGTCAAGCCTTCCACCGCATGCTTGGACGCGGTGTAGATGCTGACCTGACCCATGCCAACGTGCCCGGCCACGCTGGAAGTATTGACGATTGCCCCACCGCCGTTCTTTAGCATGGCAGGGATTTCGTGACGCATCGAATTCAGAACGCCCCAAACGTTGATGTCGAAGATGCGGCGGTATTCGGCCTCGGTGGCCTGATCCAATGGGCCTATCCACTCTACGCCGGCGTTGTTAAAAGCGATGTCGAGGCGGCCATAAGTGGCGACGGTGAAGTCGACCATTGCTTTGACGTCGGCATCTTTTGCGACGTCCGCGCGAATGAACGCGGCGGCACCGCCGAGCTGTTGGATTTCTGCGACGACATTCGCGCCTTCTTTTTCACGTCGGCCGGAGAGGACGACCTTAGCGCCAGCGCGGGCAAATTCGATGGCGGTCGTCTTACCGATGCCGGAGGTCCCCCCGGTCACGAGTGCAACTTTGTCTGAGAGTTTTTTTGTGTTCATACAATTTCCTTTCGCTGTTGTTGAGTTTACTAGAAGCGTTCCTCCTCCAGGTCGTAGGCGTCGTTAGGGCCGCGACTGGCTGATGATGTGGCACAGTCGGTCACATCCGCAATCGCTTTGGCAAGAACCGCGACCGACAACGGTTTTTTAAGACACGTTCGGGCGCCATTCCCATAGGCGAGAAAGCTTGCATGCTCTGCCTTCTCCGAAGTCGTCACAACAATGGGCAGCCGTTCATAGCAATTGCGGACCGCGCTGAGAAGTGTGCTGCCGCGACAACCCTCATCGACGAAGTCGAACTCGCGGCGTTGCCAAATGATTTGCAATCCGTCGCGGACGTCTCGCGCATTGATATTCGGGATCATCTGATATTTTGAGCCGCACAGCTACTTACGATGGACTTCAACTCCGCCAGAGATTGTCTGTTTGATCGTTGGGTTCGCGAGAATTGCATGCGGGAAGCCCATTTCGACACGGCTTATGTCGTCGAGCCGCTTGATTTGATCAGGGCTGAGATGTGTACTCAAAGAGCCTAGGTTATTTTCTAGTTGCTCAAGCTTGCTCGCGCCTAAGAGAACGGATGTCACTGTCGACTTTGAGAGAAGCCAGGCAAGCGCTACTTGGGCAGGAGACTTTTGAACTTCAGAGGCCACTTTCTTTACTTCATCTATGATCTGCATGTTTCGTTGAGTAAATTTGCCTAGAGTTTCAATGGTAGTTTTTCTAGAACCCTGGGACCCGGTCGATCCGGATTTATTCAGGAAGTCTTCTCCAGAGTACTTTCCAGACAGAAGTCCGCTTGCAAGCGGAGACCATGGAATTACCCCGAGTCCCATTTCATTTGCCATGGGAATCAGTTCTCGCTCCGTGGTTCGCTCGATGAGATTGTATTCTATTTGAAGCGCCACAAGTGGAGACCATCCGCGAAGATCGGCGATGGCTTGCATTCTTGAGATTTGCCACGCAGGAGTATCCGAAATTCCCACGTAGAGAACCTTTCCCGCGCGAACAAGGTCATCCATCGCCCGCAAAATTTCTTCGACAGGTGTCGTACCCTCCCAGATGTGCAAGTAGAGCAGGTCGATGTAATCAGTCTTGAGTCTTTGAAGACTTGTTTCAACTGAACGAACCATACTCTTACGATGGTTGCCGCCGCCATTAGGGTCGCCAGGATGAGTATTCATTGTGTATTTGGTAGAAAGAACGATTTGCTGGCGTTTCTCTCCAAGCAATTCTCCCAGCATCTTTTCGGATGAACCATTGGTGTAGAAGTTTGCCGTATCAACAAAATTTCCTCCGTTATCGATATAAAGGTCGAGCATCTTGCGAGCTTCGTTAATTTCAGTTCCCCAGCCCCACTCCGTGCCAAAGCTCATTGCGCCGAGAGCTAATTCAGAAACGCGCAGGCCGCTTTTACCAAGCAAGTAATATTTCATAAAGTTCTCTCCATTCATTTAAGTGTGTTTCCGCGGAAGCCAACCTTCGTCGAGATTGCGACCTGATCGCGCTTGCCTGCGAAGGTGTTGCCTAGAAGGCGTTCGTTCTTGAACGGCCCCTAAACCCCCACCATGTCGAATTACGTGATGTCGAGATCCGGGGCGCACGTCAGAGTGGCGAGGGTTTTCTGCTCGTCGCTCAACGAGCGCGGTTGCACCTGTTTGAGAGACCGCTTCGCGGACTGATCGAGCGAAGTCACGGTCGCGCGTGAATAGAAGAATCAGTGGCTCTTTCATTTAATTTTAGCTGCGACTAACGAGCTGGAAGTGAGCGCCTCTATGGGCGCGCACCTCCATTGCTTCCCGGCTCTCCAACCATCTGTCGAATGTGGGATTCTCATCGAATAATGGCGGATCTGTTAATTACTTGGACCGGGCGGCACTCCTAGTGACTGCAGCGTATCCGGCGAAAGACTCCCGGTTACATCTAGCTGGTTGTCGATCTGATACTTTGCCACCGCATCGCGCGTCGTCGGACCGAAAATTCCGTCAACTGGACCGTTGTAATAACCCAGCTGTGCAAGCCGCTCCTGGGTAGCTTCGACCGTGGGATCAGCCACCGGCGCACCATTATCGACCGCGGTGTTCTCCTCCGGCTGAACGCCAGTGTAATAATCGTACGGATAGGCACTAGCGGGCGCGGTGTTATAGTCCGGCTGAACGTCAGTGTAGTAATCGTACGGATAGTAGTCATAGGCGTAATACGGCAGGTAATCCCACGGGAAGAATCCAGCATCCAGTCCGCACCAGAAGCCGTTGTCAAAAACAAAGAATCGATTGTGGAAGAAATGTGCATGCCGCCGGTCCCAGTCGCGGTGCCAATTTGAGTCATGACGTTCAGCGATGTGGTCCGTTCGCCCGTTCAATCCCCGGTGTACACCTGTTCCAGGTGAACGCGTCGCTGAAGCGTTGGCTCCGCGATTGAACGCTGCCGCCGGCCGTTGCCCAACAGCATTGCGTGTTGAGCTAAAACGATTCTGCGGCCGACCAGCTGTTGTTCTTGCGCCAATGGACGGAGTTACGGACCGGGCAACTCGTCCATTAAAGTAGATAGGCCGCTGATAATGCGGCATGCCGAAGCCAACTCCGCCTCCGCGTGATCCCACTCCGAAGGATCTGCGCGCACCACCGAACGCCGGGGCTGCTGCGCGGAAGCCACCGCCACGGAAACCACCTCCGCCTCCAACTGGTCCAGCCCGGCCGCCCCCGCCGGCGACATGGCCACCACCACCGAAGCCTCCTCCCATTCCTCCTCCGCCGTGATTACCACCACCTTGCGCTTGCCCGATCAAGGCCGCGCTCGCAAGCAGTGCGACCCAATAGAATTTAGTTTTCATGATTTGGATTTCCTTTGTGTTGATGCTTTTCAATTCATTCTGTCAACGGATAATGCCCGGAGCGACCGCGCCGTTCGTCGACGGGTGGAAATTCTTCGTTTCCTGCTCCTCTTGCAGTGCGTGTTTCGTCTGGAAACGTTCGACGATATCGATAACACTGCGCCGTCTCATAAGTTTGGCGATGGCGGCGCAGATTCCTCTCGACTCCCTTGGCACCACCGCGAGATTTTTTTCCGTCTTCATCGTTATTCCTTTCGTTGTCGGATTTTTGAAGACCGTATATACGCGCCCCCGCGCTGAGTTAACAATCCACATAAGCGAGAGCTGGTTGATAGCTTGGCTTGAGCAAACGATGCGGAACCCGGACCACGTCGTATTTTTTCGGCGCGGGTTGGAGACCGAGCTTGGCGACATGCGCCTCGACCAGGTCGGGAAGAAACAAATGCGGAAACAATGATAACTCCCACGCTTTTGTTTCTTCTTCGTCGAGGATGAGGTGCATGATTTCGCGCAGGTCTGGATAAACCTGCTCGTAATCGTGCTGTAACCTTTGTTTCAGTTGCGTGATCGCCGCTGAAATCGTCTGGAGGAAAACTGTGTTGTTGCTTTCGTTGATGGCAGTTTTCATGGGGTTGAGTTTTTGATTCTCTGTGGTTTGTATTTGACTAGTCGTCTATAAAATGGGCAAAAAAAGAGAAGGTTTACGAAGAAGCAGCGTGTTCGTGTTTCACGCCTAAAACGTCCCTTGCGACCTCCCTGAAATCGCGGATCAATTCGACGTCGTTTTCAATTCGCGCCTGGGCGAGCGTCCCGTGATAACAGGCAAACAGCGCTTTCGCCTTCGCTTTTGGGTCCGGCGCTTCAATCAACCCTTGCGCATGCGCGTCCCGAATAGCGGACTCGAAATACTTTATCTTCCGACCCCAGATGCGGTCAACGGTAGCGCGCACGCCCTCATCTTGCGTGCTCACTTCACTCCCAATGCTCAAGATAGGGCATCCAAGGATGGAACCGCACTCTTTTTGAAGTTCGGCCAGACGGTCGTGCACATAATCAAAATACCGATCGAACCGTTCGAGTGGCGGAACTGTTGGAGAAAAAAGAGCATCCATGTTCGCCTTGTTCTTGTTCCATTCCGCTTCCAGTGCAGCGGCGGTGAGCTCGGACTTCGACTTGAAGAAATAATAAAAGCTTCCCTTTTTTGCGCCGGCCCGCTCGCAGATCGCGTCCACTGATGTAGTGCCGTAGCTGTTTTCCCACATCAACTCCAGCGCCGCGTCGGTCAGGCGCTTCTTCATGTCACTCTTTCTCGGCATGTAGTAGGTTTATATCAACTAGACCGACTAGTCAACTATTTTGTTCGAAATTTTTTGGACGTGGCTGAGTTTAACAGGAGGCGTGCCTCAGACGAAATTTGCTAGCAGCGTTCCGCATCTTTCCGTCGCACGCTTGATGAAACCCAGGAAAAATAGTAACGAAACAACGGGGACTTAGATGCGCTGGGGCCGCGCGGTTTGTTCAGCCCATGCGGACATCTGTTCGTCAGCAATTCGCCAAACAAATCGCTTTCCTTAGGTAACACAGCGCCCTTTGGAGGCGTTATTCTTGGTTCGAATCCAAGCGGGGTAGCCACGTAAACCTCGAAAGCCTTCGGAGCACGGCTTCATCTGCTGGATCGCCGTTCGCAAATCGCACAAATCAGCGTATATTTGTTGTTCGCCTTTATGAAGGAATTAAACATAGAGAGACTACACATCGCCGTGGGCGATCAGGAGATCGTTCGAGGACTGACTCTGCGTGTGCCGCGGGGTGAAGTGCATGCGCTCATGGGCCCAAACGGCTCAGGAAAAAGCACGCTGGCGAAGGTCTTGGCCGGCCATCCGGATTATCACGTCACCGCTGGCAAAATATTGATGGATGGCGAGGATCTTCTGGAACTTGAACCTGACGAACGCGCGCGACGCGGTCTTTTTCTGGCCTTTCAGTATCCGAGCGAAGTCCCAGGCGTGACAATCGCCAACTTTCTCCGCGCGGCATTGCAATCGCGTTTGCCCGAAGGCGGAGAGCTCGAGGCAACCGATTACTACGCGAAGCTTTATGAAAAGATGGAGTTGCTCGGGATGGATCGTTCATTCACGTCGCGGGCGGTTAACGAGGGCTTTTCCGGAGGCGAAAAGAAGCGCACCGAGATTCTACAAATGGCGATGTTAGAGCCCAAGTACGCAGTTCTTGACGAGACGGACAGCGGCCTGGACATCGACGCGCTCAAGACCGTGGCGCATGGGGTAAATTCATTGCGCGGCCCAGATCTTGGCATATTGTTAATTACGCACTATCAGCGCCTCCTGAACTACATCGTACCCGATCACGTCCACGTAATGGTGGCCGGGCGAATCGTTAGAAGCGGACGGAAAGAGCTCGCTCTCGAGCTCGAAGAAAGAGGCTACGACTGGGCGCGTGACGGGGCCGTTGAACCAGCGTTTAGGTAAAGAGGGTAAAATTCACAATGAAAACCGAATCTTCAGCAGTCGATATTAATCGCAACATCGGGGACTTCTCTTATCCGGAGGCTCACGTGCGCGATGCCGGCGCCGGCCTGAGCGAGCGCACCATTCATTATATCTCAGATGTCAAAGAAGACCCGGCTTGGGTACGTGAGTACCGCCTCAGAGGTCTCAAGACGTTTTTGGAAAAGCCGCTTCCCACGCATTGGGCCAGCAAAGATCTCGAAGCGATCGATTTCGACAAAATCCGTTATTATCTCTCTCCCGGGACCGAGGCGAAACGCAGTTGGGATGAAGTGCCGGAAGACATCAAGCGTACATTTGAGCGTCTTGGCATTCCCGAGCAGGAACGGAAATTCCTCGCGGGTGTGGAAGCACAGTTCGACAGCGAAGCCGTCTATTCAAACATCAAGAAAGCGGTTGGCGAACAAGGCGTGATTTTTGTCGGATCGACCGAAGGACTGAAGAATTATCCGGAAATTTTCCGGAAATGGTTCGGCAAAGTCATTCCGATCGCCGACAACAAGTTTAGTGCACTGAATTCTGCTGTGTTCAGCGGCGGTTCGTTCATTTACGTCCCGCCCGGCGTGAAAGTGAAACACCCGCTGCAGGCTTACTTCCGCATCAACGCCGAAAACTTCGGCCAATTCGAGCGTACCCTCATCATTGCCGACGAAGGCTCGGAAGTGACTTACATGGAGGGCTGCACGGCGCCGAAGTTTAACACTCCCACGCTGCATAGCGCCGTGGTGGAATTGGTGGCGCTGAAGGGCGCCAAGATTCAGTACATCACGGTCCAGAACTGGGCGTCGAATGTGTTCAACCTCGTCACAAAACGCGGTCTTGCTCAGGAAAACGCCGAAGTGAAATGGATCGATTGTAACATCGGCTCGCGTCTCACGATGAAATATCCCAGCGTGATCATGAAGGGTCGAAAAGCGCGCGGCGAAGTTCTCTCCATCGCGCTCGCGAATGACGGCCAGCACCAGGACACCGGTGCGAAAATGATCCACGCTGCCGACGAGACAACCAGCAACATCATTTCCAAATCGATTTCCATCGGGAAAGGCCGCGCCACTTACCGAGGTTTGGTCCACGTGCCGAAGCATCTCAAACATTGCAAGAACAACACTGAGTGCGACGCGCTGCTCATCAACGCGACTTCGCGAACCGACACCTATCCGGCAATCACGGTGCGCGGCACCGGCAATGCCGTTCAGCATGAAGCAAGCGTCAGTCAGGTGAGCTCCGACCAAATTTTCTATATGCAACAGCGTGGCCTAACCGAAGCGCAGGCGATGAGCTTGAGCGTTAACGGTTTCGTCAACGATCTCGTCCGCCAATTCCCGATGGAATACAGCGTCGAGCTCAAACGGCTGATCGAACTGGAGATGGAAGGTTCGGTCGGATAATCCGTACCCGCCGCACGCGAGCGTAGCCATAGGACGCATGGGTCCTATGTGTCCTATATCGGAATGACCAGAAACGAAGCAGCGACAATCGAGCAGCAGGCCGCGCCAATTCTTTCCGGCCCGTCCGAGTCGCGCGAATTTCCCGATTGGTTCCGCGATCAGCAGTGTGCAGCCTGGAAACAATTTGAGTCATTACCTAAACCGACTCGAAAAGATCAGGCGTGGCGATTCGCCAATGTCGCCCTTCTCGATCTAAGCCCGTTCAAATACGGTGGGACATTAACTGAAAAGCAGCACGCAACTATTCTCGAGCAATCGCGCGGACTCGAAGAGGTGGCTGGACGCATGATCTTCGCTGGTGACCAACTTATTGAGCGCGACGTGATTTCGGATCAGCTGAAAAAGCGCGGCGTCATTTTCCAATCACTTGAACGGGCAATGGTTGAGCACGCCGAGTTGTTCCGCAAACATTTCATGTCGCAGCCGGCGACGCTTGGGTCTGCCAAGTTCGCGGCGCTGCATCAGGCGGCGATTTCGTCAGGAACGTTTCTTTACGTGCCGCGCGGCGTCGAAATCGAATTGCCGATCGAAATTTTCCATTGGCTCAATGGTGAGAATGCCTCGGCGTTTCCGCATTTGCTTTTGGTCATCGACGAGCTTGCCAAAGTCACCGTGATCGAACATTTCCGCTCGGTTGACGAGCATGCGGCCGGATTTGCGTGCGGAGTAAACGATCTTGTGGCCGGCCCGGGCGCGAAGGTGACCTACGTGTGCGCTCAAAATTGGGCGGACAACGTCGTCGCGCTCCAGATGAACACGACAATGGTCGATCATGATGCTTCGGCGATGAGTCTGAACTTGAATCTTGGCTCGCGATATTCGCGCTTCGAAAGTCTCAGCCGACTTATCGGCGAAGGGGGGCGCAGCGATCTGCTTGCTGTCGCTGTCGCGAAACACCAACAGGAATTCGATGCCCGCACGTTGCAGGACCATGTCTCGCCGCATACCGCGAGCGATCTCCTTTACAAAAACGCGCTGGACGATCGCGCCCGCACGATTTTCGGTGGACTGATCCGAGTAGAGCCGCACGCCCATTTCACCGATGCGTATCAAAAGGTTCGCAACCTTCTGTTGAGTGACGACGCAGAAGCCAATTCGATGCCCGGCCTCGAAATCCTCGCCGACAATGTCCGCTGCACTCACGGAGCAACTTCCGGCCAGATCGACGAAGAGGAGCTCTTCTATCTACGCACCCGCGGTATCCCAATTCGGATCGCCCAGCGTCTCATTGTGACAGGCTTTCTGGATGAAGTCGTCCAGCGCCTCGATCATCCGGCGATATCTGAGTATTTGCATCGCTTGATTGAGGAGAAATTTTCGGAAAATCGCGGATATCTGTTCCAGCGGTGACCCCCGCACGGGGGAGATATTCATTATTTCGCCGTCTCCTGGTTCGTATTCAACTCGAAATTGATTTTTACGTCGTAGTGATTGCCATTCCCAAGCCCGACCGGCGGTGAATCAACTTCAGTCACTCGTTTCGCAATTGCCGCAACGGACTCGTTCACCACAACATTCTCGGACGGTTTGATGATCTCGAATTTGGATACGCGCCCATCCTTTTCGATTCGAGCCTTCACCAGTGTCGAAATTTTAGAGCCGGAAGGGACGCTGGTGGTTGGCTGGATCCATGCACTGTAAAAACGGTCATGAAGCATGTTGCCATACCAGCCGAATTCGGATGCGCTGGTCCCGCCGCCTGCATGACCGCCGCCCTTGCCCGCTGAACCTATCTTCCGCGCGCCGTTATCGGCTGACGATTTAGTTTTCGCGCTAACAGTTTCCGCGCTCTTCTTTTTCTCGCTACTCGCGTCGGTTTGCTCTCTCGTGGATTTTGGCGGGCTCGACTTGGGGTGCGGCGATGATTTGGTCGCTTTCGCCATAACAGTTTTTTTAGGAGTCGACCTGGGTGTTGGCTTCGGAGTGGTTTTTGATATTGCCTTCGGCTTTGCGGTTGCCTTTGGTGCAGGTGTTTCTATCGGCGTTGGTTTCGGCAAGTCGATTTCGCTCTTTGCTTGAATTAAAGGTGGCCGTTCCTTTTCTTCTTCATCCGGCTTGAAAGGTTCTGACTCAACAGAAGGAATCGAAATCTTTGAGGAGGACGCCGCGCTATTATCTGATCTCCCCGGCTCGAGATCTCCTGCACTCAACCAAACCAAGCTTTCTGTGTCTGGCGCGCTTCGCGCTGCTAAACTCCAGCGAATCAATCCTGCGATCAGTGCGACATGTGCAAGCGCAATTAACGTGACGTTTCGCCAAAAGCGGGGCTTCTTCGACATCTATTTCGACTCGGCCCTTGTGGCGATGCCAACCTTCGCAATTTGCGCCTGCTTTAGCGCATCCATCAACGCGATCAATTTTTGCACAGGCAAGTCGCGATCGGGCCGAATCACAACGGCAATGTCTGGATTGGATTGCTTCAATTCCGTTAGGCGCCCCGTAAGCGCTTTCAAATCGATTACCTGATTGTTAAACCGAATCGTCTCACTGCGGTCGATCGAGACAACTTGCACTTGGGATGACTTGATCGGCGGATTCGTCGCGCCGCTGGATGGAATCACGAGGTTCATGCTGCTTTCAAGTAGCGGCGTTGTGATCATGAAGATAATAAGCAACACGAACGCCAGATCGAGCAGCGGCGTGATGTTGATCTCGCTGAGCGTCGAAAGATTCTGGCGTTGGGAGTAGCGTCTCATCGGCGAAACGCCGAGTCACGCGAACCGTGGTCGACGTATTTGTGCTCGAATTCCGAAGCGAGCTCAGCGGCAAAATTGTCCATCTCTACGATGATCCCGCGAATACTGGTGACGAGAAAGTTGTATCCAAACATCGCTGGGATCGCGACGCAGAGCGCAGTCACTGTCGTGATGAGCGCGCCGGATACACCGGGCGCCATCGAGACGAGGTTCGGCGAGCCTGCCTCGGCCACCCCGGTGAACGCATCCATCACGCCCCAGACTGTGCCGAGCAAGCCGAGAAAGGGCGAACCACTTACCGCAGTTGCGAGCAAGATCATCTGCGATTCAAGCGAAAGCGCTGTCTCGCCCACCGCACGCTCCATCGCGGCGTTTACCGCGCCCATTTGTGCCGGCGAAATCTTATCAGCGATTCCGAGCCGTGCGCGAAACGTGTCGTCCACCTCAGGCGATCCGAGCAAATGAAATGTCATTTCCTCGCAGCCAGCGCGATACACATTGAATACCGGCGACCCGGGAAAGCGCGCATTTTTCTCAAATAGACGCAGCGGCTGTCGGTCCTGTCGAAAAGCGGCGAGGAAACGCGCGTTCTGTTTTCGGGCAAACCGGATCACGCGCAATTTCGTGATCATGATGGACCAACTGAAAATGGAAACGACAGCTAGAAGAGTGAGGACGAGTTTTCCTGCGATCGTCGCGTGATCGAACGCAAAAAGGAGACCGCCGCCGGCCGCTACGATTTCCGGAACAAGCATTCCCACTTCACCGGGTTAAGTAATAACGCCGTTTTGGAGAAACGAAAGTAAGATTCGCGGAAATGACATCAGTTCGTCATTCCTTTGGGGAACGTCGGTCGCATTTTTGCTACTGCAACAAACCCGAGACCAATCGCGATCAGGAAGAACGAAAAAAATTGACCCCGCGTGAAGGGACCGACCAGTGTTGCGTCGGGTTCGCGGAAATATTCGATTACGATCCGAAAAATCGCGTAGCAGATAAAAAATACTCCAGTCAGAACACCATTTGGCTGGCGTGTCCGCGTACGGAAAAACCAGAGGATCGCAAATAGAACGACTCCTTCAAAAAAAGCCTCGTAAAGCTGGGAGGGATGGCGCGGCGAAATGATTGAGCGCAACGCAGTCGCTACTTGCGGTTGGCGAACTGCACCGACGATTGCATCGGCGCTGGTGAGCGATGGATCAATTCGAGCGCATGCGGCGACGGCGCGCTCGGCTTCCTGAGGATGATCGAATAGTTCCTTGGGGAATTGCATCGCCCAGGGGACTTTCGTCATTCGTCCGTAGAGTTCACCGTTGATGAAATTGGCGCAGCGCCCAAAGAACAAACCAATTGGCGCAGTCACACCCAGATTATCGCCAAGATTTGTCCACGAGATTTTGTGTCGGTAAGCGTAGTACAAAGTGAAAAGCAACAGACCAAGCATTCCGCCGTGGCTGGACATTCCGCCTTCCCAAACGCGAAAGATCGACAGCGGCTCGCGCAACATTTCGGGTTTGTAGAAGAAAACGTAGCCGAGGCGGCCACCGATGATCACGCCAAACAGCGCGCAGCCAGTGATGAAGTCGCCGACTCGTTGCGGGGCCAGATCGGCGTATCCGCGTTTCGCCAGCCAGAGGAAGAGCAGATAGCCGCAGATAAATGCAAGCACATAAGCCAGACCGTACCATCGCGGCCCGACGTTGTCGGAAATGCGAAAGATAATCGGATCGAGATTGTGCAGATAGTACGCGAGCATTGGTGTGGCATTGTTACTGATGTCACCGGTACCCGCAATTAGAACGCGCGTCATCCCGAACGAAGTGAGGGACCTCCCAATGGGTGATGGACCACGCTAGCTGCTCTGCGCGCCGCGCACTTTGATTGTGAGATCCTTCGCTTCGCTCAGGATGACAGCGCTCTTTTTGCACGCGGCGAATTCAACACTTTCCGCAAAAACGGCGCGGTGCGGCTGACGCGGTTCCTTGCAACTTGCTCTGGCGTTCCGCAGACGACGACTTTGCCTCCATCTGGGCCGGCCTCTGGGCCGAGATCGACAATGTAATCGGCCTCTGCGATCACGCTGAGATTGTGCTCGATGACAATCACCGTGTTTCCTTCGTCGACGAGCCGATGCAGTACCTGAGAAGCAATTCAATGTCGGCCATGTGCAGACCGATCGTGGGTTCCTCGAGCAAATATAACGTCGAGCCTGGCTTGCGCATTTTGCGGATCCGCTCGTCGGCCGCGCGGCTAACACCGCGCTTGAGCTGTGTGACTAGCTTGAGTCGCTGTGCTTCGCCACCGCTCAGCGTTGGACTCGGTTGTCCCAGCTTGAGATAGCCCAATCCCGTATCGACCAGCAAGGAAAGCGGCCGCGCAATTTTCGGATGCGCCGAAAAGAACTCCGCCGCTTCTTCGATCGTCATTTCCATCACGTCGCCGATCGATTTGTCGTTGTAGAGTACCTCAAGCGTTTGCGGATTGTAACGTTTGCCGCCGCAATCTTCGCACGGCACGTAGCTGCGCGGCAGAAAATTCATCTCCAGTTTGATCACGCCCTGACCCTTGCAAGTCTCGCAACGACCACCTTCGGCGTTGAATGAAAATCGGCTCGCGGAATAGCCACGCACGCGCGAGACGGGTAATTGCGCGTAAAGATTCCGGATCTCGTCGAGCACTTTGACGTAGGTGCCTGGCGTCGAGCGCGACGTCTTGCCGATCGGTGATTGATCGACCTCATAAACAGCTTCGATCCTTTGCGTACCGCTAACCAGTTTGAACAGCTCGCCATTTCCTGCGCGTTTTCTTTGTTTAAGCTGCTCGCACACCGTTGGCCAGATTACCTCGTGCATCAATGTGGATTTGCCGCTGCCGGAAATTCCCGTGATCACCGAAAGCCTGCCGACGGGGAAACGAACATCGATATCTTTCAAATTATTGGCCTTCGCGCCGCGGACTTCGATCCAGTCTTCAACATCGCGTAACGACCGGCGCGATCCGCGGGTGGGATGCTGAAGTGGAGATTTCAGGCAGCGCGCCGTTTCGGAATCTGGATTTCGCTCCACGTCGCGCAACGTCCCGCTGGTCACGACTTCTCCGCCGTGAATTCCTGCACGCGGTCCAAGATCGACGATGTGATCGGCCCGCCGCATCGTTTCCTCATCGTGCTCGACAATGATCAGTGAGTTTCCTTTGTTCCGTAGCGCGGTGAGCGTGTCCAGTAAGCGCACGTTGTCGCGTGGATGGAGACCGATCGTCGGCTCATCCAATACGTATAGGACCCCGCGCAGGTTTGAGCCGAGTTGCGCTGCTAACCGAATCCGCTGCGATTCTCCACCGCTTAAGGTTTTCGCCGAGCGCCCAAGCGCAAGGTAGCCGAGGCCCACCTTCTCCATGAAACGCAATCGCTGCTGTATTTCCGGAACAAGACCGGCAGCAATTGTTTGATGCGTTCCACGGAACTTCAATCTGTCAACCTTGCGCGCTGCTTCGCTGGCCGAAAGATTCCTGAATTGATCGATCGTGTAACCCTGGACATGCACGTGGCGCGCCACGGCGTTCAGACGCGAGCCGTGACAACTGGGGCATTCGCGCGCTTCGCCTTCCTCGATCCATTCGGATTCACGCTCGGCGGCGAGCTCGGTTTCCAGAACCGATTCACCGTCTGGGCTGGCAGCGGTTTGCAGATCCTGATCCCAAAGTTCGCCGAATCCGCCGCATTCTTCGCACGCGCCGTGAGGCGAATTAAACGAAAACAAACGCGGATCGAGCTCCTCGAACGCGCGGCCACAGTTTGGGCAGCTCATTTCGGTGCTCATGACTGTAAGCTTGTTTCTTGAATCAAGCAGACGGCCCATGCCGCGGCCGATCTCCAGTGCCCGACGAACGAGATCGCGCATCTCCGCAATTCGCTTTCGATCGATGAGACCAACGACTACATCGATGGTATGCTCTTTGAACCGCTCCAATTTTTGAAAATGCGGGATAGGAACCAATTCTCCATCCACATACAGCGTATCGAACCCCTGGCGTTCCGCCCAGCGCGCGACTTCGGTGTGAAAACCTTTTCGAGCTTTGACCAATGGCGCAAGCACTCTCACCGGCCCGCGCTTTGCTGTTGATTCGATTTGCTTGGTAATGGCAGCGAGACTTTGTTTCTCCACGGCCAAATCGCAGTTCGGGCAAAACTGCGTTCCGGTTTTTGCAAAAAGCAGCCGGAGAAAGTGGTAAACCTCTGTCACTGTCGCGACTGTCGATTTTCCCTCCGCCGCGTGTGACTCGTTGTTCAATCGCGACACTCGGAGGCAACCCGCTGACCAAATCGACATCCGGCTTTTCCAGCTGCTCGACGAATTGCCGTGCATATGGCGACATGCTGTCGAGAAAACGACGCTGTCCTTCCGCAAATAGAATATCAAACGCGAGAGTGGACTTGCCGGAGCCACTCAGACCGGTGACCACCACCATTTGTTCCCTCGGGATTTTGACATCGATGTTCTTCAGGTTGTGCTCGCGTGCGCCGTGGACTTGGATTGCGCCGTTCACTCCATTTACACGAAAACGCGGAGCTGTTTCTGCAGCTCGCGCTAACTCAATGTTGTCATCCTGAGCGTAAGCGAAGGACCTCTCCAACTCGCGCGGTGCTTTGCGAGGTCCCTCGCCGTCTTCGCGGCTCGGGATGACATGCAGCGCCCTGCGAGATTTCAACAGAACTTGTCGCAAAAATTTCCCGGTATGTGAATTCTCCTTCGTCACGATTTGCTCTGGAGTTCCGACAGCGATCACATCGCCGCCCGCGTCTCCGGCTTCGGGGCCAAGATCGACAATCCAATCGGCGCACTTGATCACTTCGAGATTGTGCTCGATCACCACGATGGAATGACCGCGATCGACCAGCCGCTGAAATAGCCGTAGTAGCATCGCCACGTCATCGAAGTGAAGTCCCGTGGTGGGTTCATCAAAGATAAACAAGTCACCTATTGCATCCCTATTTTGACGTTGGGCGTTGAACGTTGAGCGTTGGACGGTTTCTGTTTGGCGCAAATGCCCGACTAACTTCAACCGCTGCGATTCGCCGCCGGAGAGCGTGTTAAGAGGTTGCCCTAATCGCAGGTAGCCAAGCCCGACCTCCTCAAGCACGCTAAGGGGTTTGGGCAAGGTCTTGTCCTCGCCGATTTGCGCGAAAAATTCGATCGCTTCTCTTACGGTGAGCTTGAGCAGATCGTGGATTGATTTTCCGTGCAGTCGAACTTTCAAAACATGCGGTTGAAATCGTTTGCCTTCGCATTCTGCGCAGCGCACGAAAAGATCGCTCAAAAATTGCATCTCAATTTTCTCGTATCCTGTGCCGGAACAACGCTCGCAACGGCCGCTGCCGGAATTAAACGAGAATGTGCCCGGCGTGAGTCCCTGCGACATTGCTTCCGGTTGAGCGGCGAACAATTCGCGAACGCGATCGTAAAGCCCCAAATAAAGCAGCGGCGTTGACCGGGGCGTGCGGGCAAGCGGCGCCTGATCGACCATGATTACCTCGCGGATTCGATGCGCGCCGGTGACCGATTTGCACGCGCCGGATTCCTGGTCAGACGATTGCCCCTTCGCGACCAGCAGATTCCGATACAGTACATCGTGAATCAGCGTGGATTTCCCGGAACCGGAAACACCGGTGACACATGTGAATACGCCCAGCGGAAGTTCGACATCGATGTCCTTGAGATTGTGCTGTCGCGCGCGGATGATTTTGATAGATGATGTCGATTTGCGCCGCGATTTTGGCACCGGAATTGATTTGCGATTCGTTAGGTAATCTCGCGTAAGTGACTGGGGAGCGCTCCCCAGATTTCCGCGATCACGTGCTACAAAATCTTGTAACCGGCCGTTCCAAACCAACTCGCCGCCGTGCTCGCCGCGGCCTGGGCCGATATCGATTAAATTGTCAGCGGCGCGAATGATTTGCTCCTCGTGCTCGACCACGAGCAGCGTGTTGCCTTTGTCGCGCAAGTTGTGCATCACGCGCACGAGGCGGCTAACGTCGCGTGGATGTAAACCGACGCTTGGCTCATCCATGACGAACAGCGTGTTTACCAGCGATGCACCGAGACATGTTGTAAGGTTCACCCGTTGCACTTCGCCACCGCTCAAAGTGCGCGTGGAACGGTCCAGAGTTAGATAGCCAACGCCGACTTCGCAGAGATATTTGAGGCGCGCACAGATTTCGTCGCGCAACATTCGCGCGGTCGAATCGTTCGATCGAATCTCGACCCCCGTCAGAAAATTGCGGGCATCCAAGATCGAAAGCGCCTGGAATTCCGGAAGTGTCAGCTGCACGGGCGGTCTGCGAGCACCCGGGCGGTCACGCACCGCCGCTGCAATCTTGTAATTGAGCGCTTCGGGCTGGTAACGCCCCCCATTGCAGCTCGGGCAGGTGACGTAAGCCCTATAGCGGCTGAGCAAAACGCGCACATGCATCTTGTAAGTCTTGCTTTCAAGCCATCGGAAGAAGCCGCGGACGCCGTACCACCGATCGTTTTCGTAATCGTCTTCTGTATAATCGCCTGACCGTTTCTCGCCTTCTATGACAAAGTCCTGGTCGGCCTTCGTCAATTCTTCGAATGAAACGTCGATATCGATCTCTTTTCGTGCGCAGGCTCGAAGCAAATCTTTCTGCGATTCGCCAAACTCGGCACCCCGAAAAACGCGCACCACGCCTTGTTTGATGCTAAGACCGCGATTTGGAATCGCCTTGTTTAGATCGATTGCGATGGTACGACCAAAACCGCGACATTCCGGACACGCACCGAGTGGATTGTTGAAACTGAACAGCCCTGGTGTAGGCGGGCGAATGTCGAGATCGCAATGCGCACAATGCCACCCGGTGGAGAATGGCATCGTGGATTGGTAGGGCGCAACCGCCGGGCGCGCCGCCGTGGCCGTCGCATGCTCGGTATGCTCGGAAATCGGCACGACATTGATCTTGCCCTTCCCAAAGCGCAGCGCGGTTTCGATTGCTTCGACGAATCGCGCACGGTTTCCGTCCGAGATTGCGAGCCGATCCTGAATGACCTGAACGCGGGCACTCAGGCGTTTCAGTCTCGAATCGACATCGACGCGCACGATTTGGTTGTCGATCCATACGCGGAGGTAACCTTGTTGCTGAAGAAATTCGAAGAACTTGCGCGGCTCGGTTTTCGCTGGAACGGCCACCCAGAAAGTGACCAGAACAGTTTTCCCAGAGCAGTCGTGCAACACCTGGTGACTAATTGACTGTGCGGTTTCAGGGTGAATTTCCCGACTGCAACTCGGACAGAATGCGCCTGCAAGGCGTGGCCAGAGCAGTTTCAGATAATCATTGATCTCTGTCATCGTGCCGACCGTCGAGCGCGAGCTCTTGACTGGGTTCGCCTGCTCGATCGCGATCGCGGGAGGGATGCCGCGAATGTCGTCCACGAGCGGCTTGTCCATGCGGTCGAGAAATTGCCGCATATAGGGGCTGAATGTTTCGACGTAACGTCGTTGGCCTTCGGCGTAAATCGTCTCGAATGCCAGACTCGATTTGCCGCTGCCGCTGGGACCTGTGACGACCGTCAATTTCCCCAGGGGAAGATCGACGTCGATTCCTTTGAGATTGTTCTGACGCGCCCCACGAATCTCAATGCAATCCTTCGCGCCTGGCGTTGTGACGCGCTTGTTCTTCGCAATCTTCGAACCCACTGGAAATATTCGCTGCCAGTCAAGCGATTCGCAAATTCTGTAGCCGCTTCGCTGTGCGAAGCGCCTCTTGCGCGAACCGCACACGCGGGCCTGTCGTCCAGATGCTGACGACTACAGTTTGAAACGCGCGACGAGCTGTTCACGCTGTTTCAACAGCTCCTCCGGCACGACTCCGCCTAACGAATCAAAAAACTTTTTGTGCTCGGCGAGTTCTTTTTGCCATTCCTCGTGATCGATTCCGAGAAGGTCGGCGACAGATTTATGGTCGATATCAAGCTCTTTCAGATCAAGGTCGTGGGGGCTAGGCAACCAGCCGACGGGCGATTTGACCGCGCCGCCTCTCCGTTCGCAGCGATCAATGACCCATTTAAGCACTCGCATGTTCTCGCCGAAGCCCGGCCAGAGGAATTTTCCATTCTCGCCTTTGCGGAACCAGTTCACGTTGAAGATGAGAGGTGGATTGGTAAGACGTTTTCCGATGTCCATCCAATGCCGGAAATAATCGCCGATGTTGTAACCGCAGAAAGGCAACATTGCCATGGGATCGCGCCGGACTTTGCCGACAGCACCCGTCGCGGCTGCGGTTGTCTCTGAGGCCATTGTAGCTCCGAGATAAACGCCGTGATTCCAATCCAACGCCTCGTAAACCAAAGGCACCGTGTCACTGCGGCGACCGCCGAAAATGATCGCGCTGATCGGAACACCTTTGCCTTTTTCAACGTCGGGATCGAGAGCCGGATTATTGCGCATCGGCGTGGCGAACCGACTGTTTGGATGCGCGGCTTTTTCTTTTGAGTCGGGCGTCCAAGCGTTCCCGCGCCAGTCGATGGCATGCTTCGGCGGCGTGCCATCTTTTCCTTCCCACCAGACGTCAGCATCGTCAGTGAACGCGACATTGGTATAAAGCGTGTCGTGCTCGATCGATTTCATCGCGTTCGGATTCGATTTGTAACTTGTGCCGGGAACGACGCCGAAATAACCGTTCTCGGGATTCACGGCGAACAAACGGCCGTCGCGAATTTCCATCCACGCGATGTCGTCGCCCACGGTGGTCACTTTCCAGCCATTGAAGTGCGCCGGCGGAATCAACATTGCAAAATTGGTTTTGCCGCAGGCGCTGGGGAACGCGGCAGCCACGTAATGTTTTTTTCCTTCGGGCGATTCAACGCCGAGAATCAGCATGTGCTCCGCCATCCAGCCTTGCTTACGCGCGAGATACGAGCCAATGCGCAGCGCGAAGCATTTCTTGCTTAGCAAAACGTTGCCGCCGTATCCAGAGCCGACCGAGATAATTGTATTGTCCTGGGGAAAATGACAGATGAACCGCCGATCAGGGTCGACATCTAACAATGAATGCACGCCACGGTTCCATTCCGCTTTTGGATCGTTGCCCAGGCGGTTCAGTGCAATTTTGCCCATACGTGTCATGATTCGCATGCTGAGCACGACGTATTTTGAATCGGTGATTTCAAACCCGACTTTCGTCAGCTGCGAATCGGGCGGTCCCATGATGTACGGCACGACAAACATGGTGCGTGCACGCATCGCGCCATTCAGCAGTCCATATAATTTCGAATATGTGTCTGCCGGTTCCGACCAGTTGTTTGTTGGCCCAGCTTCGTCTTTGGTCGGCGTACAAATGAATGTGACCTTCTCGACGCGCGCGACGTCGTTCGGGTTGGATCGGTGCAAATACGAGCGCGGAACTTTTTTCTCGTTCAGCTTAATCAGCACGTTCTGCTTTAACGATTCCGCAATCAAAAATTCATTTTCGCGCTCGGAACCGTCGCACCAGAAAATGTTCTCCGGCTTTGTCAGTTTTCCGATTTCGTGTACCCAATCGAGGACCGCCTGGTTCGTCGGCTTCGTATCGCCGATTCCATTGGGCGGGAATATGGCAGGCGCGATATTTTTCATGAAACGAGGGTGTCCATCTTAAGCACGAATGAACAGCTTCGCCACGTCGAATAGTAAACGGTCAAATCGTTTTCCCGGCGGTAACGGTATAAGAATCTTACGAATTACGAATCACGCTTGCGCAAGAACAGTGCGCGGCATTAATTGAAAGCATGTTCGGGGTCACCACCTCCGATGATTATCGGCCGGTTGCGTGGATGGGCCGTTATCCCGTCGATGTCACCACGATGCTGGTTGGGTTGCACGTGGCCGTCGCCATTCTAACGGCGATGCTCGTCGCATTGGGGGCAGCTCCGGCCCTGGCGTATTTACAGTTCAACAGCGCAGCAATTTGGTCAGGCGGCCAAGTGTGGCGGCTTTTCACTTACGCGTTCGTACATGCGCCGACACCGTCCGGTCTGCTTTGGTTTGCTGTGGAGATGTACATGCTATTCGTTTTCGGGCGGGAAGTAGAACGCTTTATCGGACAGCGCACTTTCATCGCCTTGTACTTGGTTTTGCTACTTCTGCCCCCTTTGATCTTAGCACTGTGGGGATTGTGGATGCCAACCGCCGTATACGGTTCCGGCGCGCTCCATTTCGCTATCTTTGTAGCGTTCGTGACGATTTATCCGAACGTCCAGATTTTTCTGCGCATTGCGTCGAAATGGGTCGTCCTCATACTTGCGGCAATCGGAACGCTCAGCGCACTGGCCGCGCATGACTGGCCGACGCTTGTCGTACTCTGGACAAGCATGGGCGCAGCGTTCCTTTTCATTGAAATGCATGGCGCGGGGCCGGAACTTCCGTGGTGGGACGCATTGAAAACGCGCTTCGCTCCCCGGCCAAAGTTCCATGTTGTCCCCAAAATGCGTTCCAGCCGCTCGGTGGAGCCGGATGACGTTTACGGTTCAATCGATCCAATCCTCGACAAGATTTCGAAGTTTGGAATCGGTAGTTTGACAGCGAGCGAACGGCGGCAACTTGATCGCGAACGCGAGCGCCTTCTAAAAAGATCCGAGTAATTTGCTGTGGCAGCGGTTTCGGCTGCTACTTTTCTCGAAACGCAGGCGGCACACCGCACCTCTACAGCTTGTTTCCAGACAGGCGCGTTTCCGAGATCTCGCACAGCACGTGCAGCAGAAGCTGATGCGCTTCCTGGATCCGCGCCGTGGAATTGCTGCGAACCAGGAGATCAACCTCAGCCATCCCAATGGTTGAACCGCCGTCGCGACCGAGGAAAGCAATAGTCTTAAGTTTACGCGCCTTTGCTTCCTGTAGTGCGCGCTCAATATTCCTGGATTTGCCAGAGGTCGTCAGGCAAATCAGCACATCTCCTCGAAGGCCAAAAGCCGCGACCTGGCGAGCGAAGATTTCGTCGAAACCATAATCGTTGCCCGCCGCCGTAAGCAGTCCACCATCGCCGGCGAGACAGATTGCGGGATAGGCAGGACGATCCTTCATGAATCGGACTACAAACTCCGTTGCAAAATGCGATGCATCGGCCGCACTGCCGCCATTGCCGCAAACGAGCAACTTATTTCCGGCGCGCAAACATTGCTCAATCAGGTCTGCGACCTTCGCTACCTGCGAGTCAAGGTCGAGAAGCGATTGCAGCGTCTCGTTCGCCGCCGCGACTGCAGTCTTTAAAACCAGAAATGATTCGCTCATCGGTCTCAATACCTCGCTTCCATTTTTTTGTGAATGCAAATTGGCTAGCTCGCTCAACCGTAATTGAAACAATCGTGTAAAAACCAGACTTTTTTCCCTTTCGATGAGCGTTTTGAGGGAACTTTATTCCCTGGTTCCCGTAGAAGTGCTTGTGCACGGTGTAATGCTAGACCTCACACTTATCCTTCTTGGCCACCAAGCTTGGCGAGATTGCGGGTACCGTCATTGGGCCCAAACAATCGTCACCAGAGAAAGCGGTTCTGGCCAACGAATCGCCTTAAGACCACGAACAAACGGAGCGCAGTTAGCGACCAGCAGCCAGCTGGGACAATGAAAAATGGATCTTACCGGCTTTACTGATTCTGTATCAGCGACCCCGCACGAGCACGACGAGTGCCCGCACTGTTGCGGAGTGGTGCGGATGCACAACGGCCTTTGCCTCGGGTGTTTGGTGCAAACGGGACTGGCTGAAGACGACGGCTCGGAGAGCGAAAATCTCGATACTCTTCTCTCCGAAATCGAGTAAGTGTGCGAATCGATCACCTGCGATCATCGCTTTGCTTGTATTTCGGAGCGTGATCCTTGGATTGTGACAGTGTTGTCAAATTTCCTTGTCTTGCAAAATAATCGGAACCTTCACCCTCTAGTTTCCGTAGAAGTAAGCGTGCGGGAAATTAGACCAATCCAACAGCGTCTCCCGGCGTGCCGTCCAGCCTGCGGCCAAACGTCGTTCTACTGGCCTGATTTCGATTTTCGTTTCCTGCTTTGCCCCCCGGTTTTGACATTTTTTAGGGTGAGTTTTTCGAGGGCCCGCTCCTCGGTCACGTCTCTTTAATGGACGGGAGACCTAGATGCGGCGCCTCCTCACTCACGTAGTCCCGCACGGTTGCGGGGTTAGCAGTAGTTGGAAGGAACCATCAGATGAGGATAGAAGGCTATCGCCCGCATGTCGGGCGGGCGACCAAGGGCGGCAGCTTGCCCTATAACAGTTCGAACGGGAACGGGGCGAAAGCGCCTCGTGTTACAATCGACTTTCCAGACGCGCCGGTGCACAGGGTACCCGGCTGGAAATCGACCCTCGACATCACATGCATTCTGCTTGCGCTGCCGATTTGGCTGCCGCTAATGATTTTGCTCATGCTGATGACGCGACTCGCCTCGCCAGGCCCAATCTTCTACCGCCAAAAGCGTGTCGGCCTTGGAGGAAGACATTTTTCTATCTGGAAGTTCCGGACAATGAAGGTGAGTGCCGAAACGCAAACTCACGAACACTACTTCCAGGAACTGATGAGGGTCGATCGTCCGATGACGAAGCTGGATGCTTATGGCGATCCACGCCTCGCCCCTTTCGGTCGATTTCTGCGTGCGAGCGGGTTGGACGAGTTGCCTCAAATCTTCAACGTGCTTTGCGGTGAGATGAGCCTGGTTGGGCCGCGGCCCTGCACGCCAAATGAATTTGCCCATTACGAGCCATGGCAACGAGAACGCGTGAACGCTCTGCCGGGCTTGACCGGATACTGGCAGGTAAACGGCAAGAATAAAACGACGTTCAACGAGATGATCGTGATGGACCTGTTCTATGTAAAGAACCTATCGATTCTCCTCGATCTGAAAATTATGCTCAAGACCTGCGCCGTTATTGCTGGGCAGCTAGTCGAATCCAGATCGGCAACACACCATAACCGGCCAGACGGCACTCTCTACGCACCGGCACCAATTTTACAAACGTTAGTAGAAGTTAGTAGAATCGACTCGAAATAGTCCGCGCTCACCAACGACGATCTTACAAGGCCTCGCGGAATCAGCTCGAAAAGTATGAAGAAACAAATCAGCGTCGGCATAATCGGGTGCGGCTACTGGGGGCCGCTGCTGGTTCGCAACTTCAAAGGTCTTGCGGACTGCCAGCTCAAAGCCGTCTGCGACCTCAATACTGAGCGCCTAAAACATGTCCGCGCGCTGTATCCGGACATCGAAGGCCTGACGCAGACGCAGCAACTTCTCAACAGCGCGAACGTAGACGCCGTCGTCATTGCCACGCCAGTGAAGCATCATTATTCATTGGCCAAGGCAAGCCTCCTGGCAGGCAAGCATACGTTCATCGAAAAACCGATGGCGTCGTCTTCAGCCGAGTGCGAAGAACTAATCGAAATCGCCGACCGCAATGGTCTGGTTTTGATGATCGATCACACTTTTCTCTACTCTTCGCCAGTGCAAAAGATTGCCGAAATTGTTCAAGCAGGAGATCTGGGTGAGATCCGCTATATCAATTGCCGGCGTCTCAATCTGGGACTGTTCCAAAGGGACATTAACGTTGCGTGGGATCTGGCGCCGCACGACATCTCGATCATTCTCCATATTCTGGACGAATTGCCCACCACGATTAACTGCCAGGGAAACGCTCATATTACGCCCGGAGTGGAAGACGTGACTAACATGTCGCTATCCTTCTCGCGTAAACGCTTCGCAACCATCCAAAGCAGCTGGCTCGAGCCACGGAAAATTCGCGAAATGACTATCGTCGGTACGCGACGCATGATCGTCTATGATGATTTGCGGACCCGCGAGAAAATCCGCATTTACGACGCACGAGTAGAACGTCCGCCGCATTACGACACGTTCGCCGAATTTCAATATTCCTACCATTACGGAGACAGTTACATCCCATACCTCCATCAGGAGGAGCCGCTAAAGCTGTCCTGTCAGCACTTTATCGACTGCATCAAAACGAATTCTCAACCGTTAACGAATGGGGGACGGGGGTTGGAGATGGTCAGGATCCTCGAAGCCGCTAGCGCTTCCCTCAAAATGAACGGTGCACCGGTGACACTTTCTCATTCGAGTAGTGCAGCGCAGGTTCTCGCCCCGGTCAAAGCGGAAGAAATGCTTCAGGTTGAAGCATTCGCTGGATGAGTTGCGCGCACGCTTTACATCAACTCAGCGCAGCGTGTGAAGCTTGACCTCAACACGCCAGATCCACCGCATAAGCTAAACACAAAATGAAAGTTCCCTTCCTCGATTTGAAGGCGCATCACGCTCCTTTAATTGAAAAGTTCGATCGCGCTATTCGCGAAGTAATCGAGAGCAGCGCCTTTGCCGGTGGGCCATTCGTGGAAAAGTTCGAAGAGGAGTTCGCGACATTCTGCGGGTCCTCCTACGCAATCGCCGTGGGCAATGGCACTGACGCACTTTGGCTTACACTACTGGCTCTGGGAATTGGTGAAGGCGACGAAGTCATTACGGTTCCAAACACATTTATCGCCACCGCCGAGGCGATTACTTACTGCAAGGCTCGACCAGTCTTTGTGGATGTGGACCAAAACACATTCACGATGAACGCGTCGGAACTTGAGAAGAGCCTCACCGAGAAAACCAAAGCGATCATTCCAGTTCACCTTTTCGGGCAACCGGCGGACATGGACCCGATTTTGGAATTTGCACGCGCAAACGGACTTTTCGTCGTTGAAGATGCCGCTCAGGCGCATGGCGCTGAGTACAAAGGCCGAAAAGCAGGCACGATGGGCGACGCGGGTTGCTTCAGTTTTTATCCCGGAAAAAATCTTGGCGCCTTCGGCGAGGCCGGCGCCGTCGTGACGAACGACCCTGAGTTACGGAATCAAATCCAGATGCTGCGAGACCACGGCCAGTCACGAAAATATTACCACTCCATGATGGGATGGAACTGCCGGATGGACGGCATTCAGGCGGCAGTCTTGTCGATCAAACTGCGTCATCTTGACGAAGCAAATTCCCTGCGGCGTAAACATGCCTTTGAATACAATCAGGCTTTCGCCGGAATTGAAGAGGTTCTTACACCGTTCGAGGCAAATTACGCGCGACACGTTTACCACGTCTACGCCATTCGCGTTCAGGAGCGCGATGCAGTCCAGCGACGTCTTCAAGAAAAAGGAATCGGGTGTGCTGTGCATTATCCAATTCCGGTTCATCTCCAAGGGGCCTGCCGAAATCTCGGCTATACAAAGGGCGCATTCCCAATAGCGGAGAATCTCGCCGACGAATTTCTTTCGTTGCCAATGTTTCCGGAGTTGACCGAAGAACAGATCGAATACGTGACTCGCTGCGTTAGCGAAGCGGTCGGTGTGGAAGTACTCGCCTAGAAAGAGTTTTTGAAAACTCTCCAACCAGACGGAGCACAATCCGTCCAAGCGGCACCCTTTCCCGGCGACGATTCCTTGGTAGAGCCGAAAGCGAACGAGGAATCGCTGCAAATGTGGATTATCAATCCCGTCCAAAATCCAGGTTGGGATCTTGTGGTTGCCTTACATCGCGACGCCGGCTGCTTCCACACCAGTGCCTGGGCAAAGGTACTTCATAAGACCTACAACCATCGGCCTTTTTACCTTCAATTTTCCCGCGGACGCAGGTTAGCCGCTCTGATACCGCTGATGGAAGTGAGGAGCGCGCTCACCGGGCGCCGGGGCGTCTGCCTCCCATTCAGTGATGTGTGCGAGCCACTCATTTTTGATCCAGAAGTAGCCGACGCAGTAAGAGATCGCCTCGTCCGCTTCGCGCAGGAACGCCGCTGGAAACACTTGGAAATTCGCGGGGGTAAATCGTTTCAATCCACCCCGCCTTCGGGACCTAAATTCTACGGGCATATACTCGATTTCCGCCACCGCGTCGAGGAAATGGCCAATCGCTTCGACAGCCAGGTCCGTCGTGCTATTCGCAAAGCGGAACGCAGCAATGTGAGCGCGCTCGTTGTCCGCAATCGCCAGGCTGTCGACGATTTTTACCGGCTCCACGTCCAAACGCGCCGGCGTCACGGTCTCCCACCGCAACCGGCATCGTTTTTCCTGAACATTTACGAGCACATCATCAAGCCCGGTCTGGGATTCATTGTTCTGGCACGACGCGGCTCGCGCCCAATTGCGGCGGCGGTTTTCTTCCGCTTTGGAAAGAACGCCGTCTACAAGTACGGGGCTTCGGACAAGAAGTTTCAAGAATTTCGCGCGAACAATCTTGTCATGTGGCAAGGCATCCAGCTTTTGGCGCGCACCGGCATCGAAAAATTACATTTCGGGCGCACCGACTGCGAAAACGACGGTTTGCGACGATTCAAACTTTCCTGGGACACGCAGGAAGAAACAATTGATTACTTCCGAGTCGACCCATCGGGTCGGCAGTGTCTACCTTCGATCCGCCGTAACGGCGGCTTTCACAAACGGGTCTTTGGCAGATTGCCACTGGTATTCAACCGGCTGGCGGGCTCGATCCTCTATCCACATCTCGACTAAAGGTTAAAATTATGGCTGAAATCCGACGCGAAACTCTACCTCACTCCGGTGTAAAACTTGGCGGAATTCTTTTCGCTCTCTTTAAACGCAAACGAACAATCATCGTATGCGCGGCAGCAGGCATTATTGCCGCTGTAGCGGTTTATTTTCTCTATCCACCTTCTTACGAATCGCAGGCCAAGTTGTTGGTGCGGTATGTTCTGGAAAGAAGCGGCGTTGACCCGGTTGAAGCAGAGAAAGCCGGGGCTGCAGCGAGCACCGAAGCTGCGGACAGAGTAATCGGCGCTGAGATTGAGATTCTAACCAGTTGGGACCTGGCCATGGAAGTCGCCCGGGCAATCGGTCCCCAGCGATTGTTGCCACCGCCCCAAGACTTGCTCTCCCGGGTTGCCCGGGCAATTGGTCTGAAAGGATTGCTGCCCCCCTCTGGAGCATCGGCAACGGAAGGCGTCGCGGCTAGCAGCATCGCTTCAGGGTTGAACGTGCTTTCTAGCAAAGGAAGTAACATCATTCTTGTCTCCTATAAAAATCGTGACCCACAGATAGCGACTCTCGTTTTGCAGGAACTGTTAAGTCGTTATTTCGTCATGCATCTTGAAGTGCACCGCTCTGCCGGCGCCTTCGATTTTGTGACTCAACAAACCGATCAGGTCCGCGCGCGCTTGAATCAAACGGAGGATACGCTGAAGTCGTTAAAGGAGAAGACAGGAATTGCGTCGCTCAAGGAAGGCTCGGCGGCCCTTACTACCGAGGCGGCGAAGACCCAGGAACAAATTAATGCCGCCGAGGCGGACCTGGCCGAACAACAAGCCCTCGTTACTCAGATCGTAGAAAAAAAGACAAAAGGGTGGAGAACAAAGAGCTCGTCATCTGAAAACAGCCCGCAATCCGTAAAAGCGAAGGTGGCTGGCACACAGGCAAAAGTCGAGGCGCTTAAGTCCCGACTTCGCGACGTTCAGCAGAGAACGAAGAAGCTTTCAGAACTGGCTCCGCAAATTGAAGACTTGGAGAGGAAGCGAGAGATGGATGAAGCGAATTACAAGTACTTCGCAGCATCACTAGAAAAGGCACGGATCGACGAGGCTTTGGATCCTTCCAAGATGCCTAACATTAGCGCAGTCCAGCGGCCTTCACCTCCCGTCTTGGAGACTAAAAAACGCGATAAGATCGCACTCGCGTTGGTTGGCGGGGGAGTAGCCTTGGGCATAGCGCTCGCGCTGCTAAGGGGCATGGTTTTGAACCAGACCGTTGGCCGGCCGCTCCAGCTGGAGACGCAGTTACACATTCCATTGATGCTCTCGATCCCCTATAGGAACGGTCACTTCGCCTTGCCTCGTAATGGTTCACCCGCGAATCCTGGAGCGCTTACCACGGGACGGCGTCACGTTAAATTGGCGCCGTGGGAGGCCGACCATTTCATCAGGCCATACTGCGACGCGATCCGGGATCGCCTCGGTCTTTATTTCGAGCTCAATCACTTGACGCATAAACCGAAGCTGGTTGGCGTTACCAGCGTTTCGGAGGAAGGTGGAACTTCCACCCTTGCTGCTGGACTCGCTGCGTCACTCTCAGAAACAAACGACGGCAAGGTGCTCCTCGTCGATGTGAACCTGGGACCGGAGGAGGTGCACCCGTTTTTCAAGGGTAAACCTGCTTATCCTCTGAACAAAGCTCTTAAGCCGTCTGGCTCCATCGCCTCGGCTGCGGACAATCTCTATCTCGCCACAGTGGGATCGCCTAATTCGGGAGGTCCGGCGCAGCTCGGCTTGAAAAAATTCTTCGACATGATGCCAAATATGAAGGCGAGCGACTTTGACTACATTATTTTTGACATGCCCCCGCTGGATCAAACGAGTCCCACGTGGGGAATGGCTGCTTTCATGGACCAGCTCTTGCTAGTGGTCGAGGCAGAGAAGAACAACCGTGAGGGCATTAAGCGCAGCTACGGGAAGCTGATCGCTGAGCGAAAGAACGTTGCAGTCGTAGTAAACAAGACGCGTTCCTACGTCCCGAAGTGGCTTGATTCTGAGTCTTGATCGGCCGCATTATGACTGTTGAACCGCGGTTCTAATGGCTGCAATGGTTAGCTTACGGCCGCTTTGGGATTGTTGATATCCTGAGGATGCTTTTTGTCTTCTTCCTCTAGCTTATACTCCTTTTCGCGCTCCCACACCGGGTTGAAGGTCGAAAGCAGGGAGGGCACACAAGAGTTTTCGATACGCCGTTGGATGGTCCCACGGACGTTTACCGCGAGCACTGAACTCGCGATACCTCATGTTACGCAATAGAATTTATTACGGCTTAAAGCCTTTCGTTCCGCAATTCATTCGAACGGCGATTCGACGAAAGCTGGCTATGCGATTACGCAAGCAAAGCGAAGACGTATGGCCTATCATGCCGGGATCGGACCGGGCACCGGAAAACTGGCCGGGCTGGCCGGGCGGCAAAAAGTTTGCGCTTGTTCTGACGCACGATGTCGAGAGCAAGATAGGTCTGAGCAGGTGCCGGTCCTTAATGCAACTGGAATTGGACCTTGGATTCCGTTCTTCCTTTAATTTTATCCCCGAGGGCAGTTACCGACTTCCAGCAGAACTAAGGCAGGAACTCACTGCTAGGGGATTCGAGATTGGGATACACGATCTTAAACACGATGGCCGTCTGTTTTCCTCGCGGCGCAAGTTCAAGCGCAACGCCGCGAAAATCAACGGCTACGCACGCGAGTGGGGCGCTTTGGGGTTCAGATCGGGATTCATGCTACGTAATCTCGATTGGTTGCACGATCTCGATGTGCAGTACGACGCATCCACCTTTGATACGGATCCGTTTGAGCCGCAGCCCCAGGGCCGCCACACGATCTTTCCCTTCTGGGTGCCACATCCAAACGGGAGCTCAATCAACCCCGAACGATCAGTTATCAACCCTACTTCAAGAGGTTACGTTGAGCTGCCTTATACCCTTCCTCAAGACTTCACGCTCTTCGTGCTATTGCAAGAGAAGACACCGGAAATCTGGCTGCGAAAACTCGATTGGATTGCTCAACACGGCGGGATGGCACTAGTTGATGTCCATCCTGACTATTTGTGCTTTGATAACACGATCGCAACATCAAGGGAGTATCCGGTAGATCACTACAAATCGCTATTGGAGTACGTGAATCGGCGCTATAACGGTGCTTTTTGGAACACAACACCGACAAAGGTGGCCCAGTTCTGTGCGCGTGTAACCAAGGGCGCCAGATCTAGTGAAGGGTTAGAGATATAACTTTTATGGATGTCACAGTTTTCGGAATGGGATACGTGGGCTGCGTAACGGCCGCATGCTTGGCCGAGATGGGCCATTCGGTAACCGGCGTGGACTTACAGGAAGTTAAGGTCTCTCTCATTAATTCAGGAAAAAGCCCCATTATCGAACCGGGTTTGGAAGAATTGATTCGCCGCGGAGTTGCGGCGGGACGCCTGCAAGCTACTCAGCGCGCTCATAGACTCGGCGACCTTTCCCTAATTTGTGTTGGCACGCCGAGCAATGACAATGGCAGTCTGGGTCTTGCCCAGCTTAAAAGAGTTGTAAGCGAGATCGGCCAGTTGCTACGAAAAGCAAACAGCTTCCACGTCGTAGTCGTCCGAAGCACTGTTTTACCGGGAACGGTAAACGATGTGGTGCGCCCCTTGCTGGAAAAAGAATCTGGCAAAAAGGATGGAAAGGACTTCGGCATCTGCATGAATCCCGAGTTCATGCGTGAAACCACGGCTATTCATGATTTTCATCATCCTGCGTTTACGATCATCGGAACCTGTGACGAGCGTGCTGCTGAACGAGTCGCCACTCTTTATTCCAGCCTAAAAGCCCCCGTAGAGCGTATCCCCCTTTCAGTAGCTGAATTGATCAAGTACGCCTCCAATGCATTTCACGCCCTTAAAGTGTGTTTCGCGAACGAGATCGGAAATCTGTGTAAGGCTATGGGCACTGATAGCCACAAAGTAATGGAAATTTTTTGCAAAGATACAAAGCTGAACATCTCTCCCTATTATCTTAAGCCCGGCTTTGCTTTTGGTGGGTCATGCCTGCCAAAGGACGTTCGCGCTATTCTTTACAAGGCGAAGCAATTGGATCTGGAACTGCCGGTCCTCGGTGCTGTGCTCGAAACAAATCGTAAGCAGATCGAGCTAGCCTTCAATTTAATCCGCCACACCGGCAAAAACCGTGTCGGAGTTTTGGGCCTCAGCTTCAAGGGCGGATCCGACGATCTCCGTGAAAGTCCCGTCGTGGGATTAATTGAAACCTTGATCGGTAAAGGCTATAAACTAGCTATCTACGACGAAGAAGTTGCTTTGGCCAAACTCGTGGGCGCGAATAAGTACTAT
This sequence comes from uncultured Verrucomicrobiae bacterium, assembly GCA_963789045.1. Classification (GTDB taxonomy): domain Bacteria; phylum Verrucomicrobiota; class Verrucomicrobiia; order Chthoniobacterales; family UBA10450; genus CAWBIP01. The sequence goes on along the minus strand of CAWBIP010000007.1, from coordinate 53,891 downwards.
ATCGAACAAGCAATACCTCACATCTCATCCTTGATGCTTCCTTCCCCCAAAGAAGTCATCGACGCCAGTGACGTAGTAGTCGTCAGCAAAAATAATCCCACGATTCAGGAAGCCGTCGCCAATAATAGCGATTCAAAGTTGATTATTGATTTGATTCGATTGCCCGGTGAAACCGTAAACGGTTTTGCGAATTATCAAGGCATCTGCTGGTAACGCGGCTATAACACGGGCGAGTCATGAGCCAATCTCAAACCAAAGTCCTAATGTGGGTTGAAAACCATTTTCCCCAGGATACTCGTGTCGCGAACGAGGCGCGTTTACTCGCTGACGCAGGTTACAAGGTCGCAGTCCTTGCGCTTCGGAGAGAGGGTCAGCCAGCGCGCGAGACCTGGAACGGTATTGAAGTTTACCGTGTGCCGACATTGGAGCTCTTTAAAAAGACTTCGTCTGCGAACGATAGCCGAACGAACCTGCTCTTTGTTAAGCTGAAATCCTTTTTTGGCTATGTTGTCGAATACCTTTACTTCACCACAGCTTGTCTCACTGTTAGCACTTACATTTTTGTGAGGCGCGGCTTCGACGTGATGCACGCTCACAATCCTCCCGATACTCTCTTTCTAGTGGCTTTGCCCTTCAAACTGCTCGGAAAGAAATTTGTCTTTGATCAGCACGATCTCTGCCCGGAGCTCTACCGATCCCGTTATGGCGCCGCTGAAGGATTTTACACGCGGTTGCTAGGAATGTTTGAATGGTGCAGCCTGAAACTTGCTGATATCACGATTGCCACAAACGAATCGTATAAACAGATACAAATTGAACGCGCGAATAAGAATCCCCGTGATGTCTTTGTTGTAAGAAATGGGCCGAATCAGATGCGGATGACGCCGGCTGCACCCACCGCCCGTTTGAAAAAAATGAACAAGTGCATTTTATGCTATATCGGTAGCCTAAATCCACAAGACGGTGTTGATTATCTACTCCGCTCGTTGCGGCATTTATTGCATGGTTTGAAGCGAGCGGATTTTTATTGCGTCATCATGGGAACTGGGGACTCACTGCAAGATTTGCGCGACCTGGCTGAAAACCTGCAACTTAACGGTTGCGTTGAACTAACCGGCTTCGTCTCTGATGAAGAGTTGCAAGCTAACCTTGCGGCTGCCGACATTTGCGTGGATCCCGATCCTTCCAGCCCATTAAACGATGTGTCTACTTGGATCAAGGTGATGGAATATATGGCCTCGGCAAAGCCGATCGTGTCTTTCGACCTGAAGGAAACGCGCTTTTCTGCCCGAGACGCTGCCGCCTATGTTAAACCCAACAATGAGGCGGAATTCGCGGAAACTATTGCGCAACTCATGGATAAACCTGAGCTTCAGAAAAAGATGGGGGCTTATGGTCGCCGCCGAGTAGAGGATGAGCTCCAGTGGACAAAGGTCGGCAAGAACCTTGTGACTGCATATGAGACGCTCCTGAGTGGGGAAACGAACGCCTCCTGCCAAGCCCATCGCAGGAAGAAATCCGCAGAGAGCACTTTTTGATTGCCTGTGTTCTCTGGTCGATAAACCCTCTCCCTTCTTGACTACCCGAGGTTTTCCAACTCAGCCACCAAGCGAGACTTTTGTGGCAAAGCCAGAAATTCGCCATGCAGGGATTGTTGACGTTACGTTTGGTGAAAACGTTACGGTTGTCCAGCCAGTTAATCTCTATGGGTGCACGATTGGAGATGGCAGCTTCGTTGGACCATTTGTAGAGATACAAAAGGGAGTAAAGATCGGCAAGCGGTGCAGGATTCAATCGCACGCATTCATCTGTGAACTCGTAACGCTCGGCGACGAGTGCTTCATTTCTCATGGCGCGATGTTTATTAATGATCGCTTCGCCGACGGAGGCCCTGCCGGCAAGCCCGACCTTTGGCGTCCGACCAAACTTGGAAATCGTGTAAGTGTCGGAACAAATGCCACAATCCTGCCGGTGACGATTTGCGATCAAGTGGTTATTGGAGCCGGCGCCGTTGTTACCAAAGACATAACCGTCCCAGGAATTTATGCGGGGAATCCCGCACGCCTTCTTCGTTCCCTCTAACGGCGAAACACTGACTCCTGATCTCTGACTTCTCCCCATGAGAATCCCCTTTGTGAACCTGCACGCGCAATACCTGACGATCAAACATGAGATTGACGGTGCCATTGCTGAAGTCATCGCCGAGTCGGCTTACATTCGCGGACGGCACGTTGAAGCCTTCGAGAAGGCATGGGCAAGAACGCTTGGCGTGAAGCGTTGCGTTTCCTGCGCGAACGGAACGGACGCGATTTACATTGCCCTGCGGGCCCTTGGTGTAAAGCCTGGCGACGAAGTCATCACCTCCGCGCATTCGTGGATCTCCACGACCGAGACAATTACGCAGGCCGGCGGCCGGGTGGTATTCTGTGACACAGATGAGGAAACTTTCACAATTGATCCCGATGATATCGAAAGGAAGATCACACCTGCCACAGTCGGCATTATCCCAGTTCACCTTTATGGGCAGCCGGCGGACATGGGAGCGATCATGGCGATCGCAAAAAGGCACAACCTGTGGGTTATAGAGGATTGTGCCCAAGCGCACCTTGCTAGATACAAGGGGCAATACGTTGGGACCTTCGGAAACGCCGCGGCGTTTTCCTTTTACCCCGGCAAAAACCTTGGCGCCTATGGTGATGCAGGTTGTGCTGTAACCAATGATGACCAACTAGCTGATTGGATGGCGAGATTCGCCCAGGATGGTGGAAAGGGCGATCACGTCATGGAAGGAATCAGTAGCCGTATGGATGGGCTGCAAGCAGCCATCCTGAATGCGAAATTGTCCCATTTACATACATGGACAGAGGCGCGCTGTCGTATTGCCGCTCATTACGACAACCTTCTGGAAAAAGTGGGTGACGTTATCACTCCCGAAGTTAGTGCCGGCCGCGACCATGTTTATAACCTGTATGTTATTCGTACCGAAAATCGGGATGTTTTAAAAGAGTATATCGAGGAGGCGGGTATTTCCACCGTTTTGAGCTACCCGAAGGCATTGCCATTTTATCCGGCCTACGCCTATCTCGGCCACAGTCCAGAAGATTTTCCGGCCGCTTACTTCAACCAAGCCCGAATCTTATCCCTACCAATTTATCCAGAGATAAATGATGAAATGATCCGTTACGTCGCGGAATGTATCGGGAGTTTTTTCTTAGAGGAGACTCCAGAGATGGGTCGGCAGGCTGAAAACGGGGCAGCTTATTGGTGGTCTGCATCATAACCTTATGCCGACGGTTTTCATGGAGGATTCCGAGCGGGCTCGCTGGGCTGGCAAAAGAAAACGAATTGAATATCGGACTACATCTTAATTTTTCCGAAATAATTCACAGGAAGGAACAATTCGGAAAGGCTTAGCGAGTGCCATAACCGGTTAGTAAGGTACCTCAGGCGAAACAAGTACTCTCAGCTTTTTTATAATCCTTTTCTGCGAAAGGCGTTCTCTTATTCCTACCAGGCGCAGGTCGAGGAGTTCGAACGTCTATTTGGGAAGCCTCCCTCCCACATCGACGGACACCATCACATGCATCTTTGCGCCAATTTGCTTCTAAGTAAACTGATTCCGGCTGGGATGAAAATCCGCCGCAACTTCTCCTTCTGGCCCGGGGAAAAGACGCTGTTGAACCGGGCCTACCGGACGCTCGTCGATCGCTGGCTCGCTCGGAAATACCAGCTTACGGATTATTTCTTCGATCTGACTCAGTGCATTGAGGAGAATAAGTTAGGCCAAGTGACATCATTGGCGAAATCAAGCAGCGTTGAGCTAATGACACACCCGATTGTTCCACGCGAAGCGGATTATCTCATGAGCGATGAATTTTCCGAGCTGTTGCAGCGCCTCGAGAACCGGTCAAAGCTATGTCTCAGGACGCGGCAATTTTACTTCCGATACACCAAATACTTGCGCTGAAACTCATCCAGCGGAAACTCATCGAGATGAACTAGCAGGGTTGGAGGGGCGTTCATCGGTCAATATGGAATTTCCATGAAAAAAATCGTCGCCGAATCGTTTAAGCGGACCATCACGAAAGAGCAAAGCAAAGACACCGGCATGGCCATGGTGCTTTTGCTTTTGCTCTTCAGCGGCGCTTTCAAACGGGAAACTCTTGTTACCATAGCGATCGTCGCTCTCGTGGCAGACATGACGTTTCCTCAGTTTTATCGGCCGGTGGCCGTTTTGTGGCTGGGTCTCTCCCACCTGTTGGGCACAGTGGTCTCCAAAATCCTTTTAACGCTGGTTTTCTTTGGCGTAGTGACCCCGATTGGCCTGGCACGGAAACTTCTGGGGTTTGATTCCCTGAAACTGAGGGACTTCAAGTCTGGTGAAAATTCGGTGATGGTCATTAGAAATCATATTTTCACTGGAAAAGACATAGAGAAACCGTATTAAAAGAGAAAAAACTAATTATGGAATTCATTAAAGACCTTTGGGGTTTTCTGCGCCTAAGGAAGAAGTTCTGGTTATTGCCGCTTATTGTGATCTTACTCACCTTTGGCGTGCTTATCGTCCTAACGGCCGGATCGGCTATTGCCCCGTTCATCTACACCCTGTTTTAGCTCGATGAGGGAGCGCCAGGCTCGGGGAAAAATGTAAGTGCGGCTTCGAAAGGAACAACGGTGAGAAACACGATTCTCGGCATATCAGCCTTTTATCACGATAGCGCAGCTGCGCTTCTGATTAACGGTGAAATTGCGGCGGCAGCGCATGAAGAGAGATTTACCCGGAAAAAGCACGATTCCTCGTTCCCAATTAATGCCGTTCGATACGTGCTCCAGGAGGCCGGTATGGATTACAAGGATCTTACCGCGGTAGCCTTTTATGACAAACCATTCCTGAAATTCGAGCGGCTCTTGGAGACGTATCACGGTTTTTCTCCGCGGGGCTTGGTCAGTTTTCAATCTGCTATCCCTGTTTGGATTAAAGAGAAACTCTTCATGAAAAGACTGCTGAAGGAGCAATTGGGAACGCTCGGGGATGGGAAGGTGCCGATTTATTATCCCGAACACCATTTGTCCCATGCCGCAAGCGCCTTCTATCCGTCGCCATTCGAGGAAGCCGCCATTGTTACAATAGATGGTGTCGGGGAATGGGCCACCACCACCATCGGGCACGGCCAGGGAAACAAGATCACACTACTGAAGGAACTGCACTTCCCGCACTCGGTCGGGCTCCTTTACTCCGCTTTCACCTACTACACAGGTTTCGAGGTGAATAGCGGCGAATACAAGCTTATGGGGCTGGCGCCTTACGGCAATCCTGAGTCGCCTCGACTGAAGGATTTTGTCCGGAAAATTAAAACCGATCTCGTGGATATCCGAGAGGATGGTTCGATTCTCCTTAACATGGATTACTTCAGCTATGCCACTGGCCTTAGAATGGTTTTCGAGGACAAATGGGAGCAGCTTTTTGGCGTGCCACGGCGAAGGATGGAATCGGAGATTTCGCAGGTTTACATGGATATGGCCCTGGCGATTCAGCAGGTGACGGAAGAGATTGTCATGAGGCTTTGCCAGACAGCCGCGAGACTTACCAAGAGCAGGTATCTCGTGCTGGCTGGAGGTGTAGCGCTCAATTGTGTTGCGAACGGGAAATTGCTGCGCTCAGGTATGTTTGAGGACATCTGGATTCAACCCGCCGCAGGCGACGCGGGCGGGGCGCTCGGGGCGGCTTACGCGGTGTGGTATATTCGGGAAGGCAATAGGCGGATCCTCAACTGTTGCCCCGACGCCATGCACGGCGCGTATCTCGGACCATCGTTTTCGGACAGGGAGATTGAGCGAATCCTTGGCAATTGTGGAGCAGTTTTCACCTATTATGATAGCTTTGATGAGCTGGCAAAACTTGTAGCGACGAGGCTAGCCGATGGCAAAGTGATCGGTTGGTTCCAAGGACGGATGGAATACGGTCCGCGAGCGCTGGGTAACCGCAGCATCCTGGGTGACCCACGCAACCCTGAGATGCAAAAGAAGCTCAACGTAAAAATCAAATATCGCGAAGGCTTCCGGCCATTTGCGCCCAGCGTTTTGGAGGAGGACATCCAGACTTATTTCGAATTGGATCGTCCTTCTCCCTATATGCTACTAGTAGCTCCCGTTCGGACGGAGAAGAGAATCACAGCACCGAGTGATTATCACGAAAAAGGCCTGTACGAACGTCTTTACTTTCTGCGGTCAGATATTCCTTCCATCACGCACATCGATTACTCGGCCCGGATTCAAAGCGTGTCCCAAGACGTTAATCCGCGATATTGGCGACTGATTCGGGAGTTTAAGGCGCTTACTGGCTACGGCGTTATCGTTAATACCAGCTTCAATTTATCAACGGAGCCGATCGTGTGTACCCCGCAAGAAGCTTATAGCACCTTCATGCAATCCGAGATGGATCTATTGGTGCTGGAAAATTTCGTGCTGCAAAAGGACGAACAGCCTGTGGGCTTTCGCGCGTGGACCGATGAAGGGGCAAGCGGACCAGACCCTGATTCTCCTTATGCTGATCCGCGCACGGGCGATCCGCTCATCGTCACAGCAACAGGCGCTCTCAATCCCGCCACCGGCACGCGCTATGAAGTCGAGGATGGCATCCCACGTCTGTTTTTACCGACGGAGGACAAGGAGCTCGACGGTGCAAACGTCACTGACATCGTCCGCAAGTTCTACGAGAAAACGCCCTTTCCAAACTACGATGACGTGGACAACGTCCGCGCGCTGCTGCAAAAAGCGGGTAGCGGCCTTTTCGCGCGCCTGCTCAACGAACAGATTCCCTTCGACGCACGCGTCGTCGAAATCGGTTGCGGCACGGGGCAGCTCACGAACTTCCTGGCAATCGCGCATCGCAGCGTGCTGGGGACGGACATGTGCGGGAATTCGCTCGCGCTGGCACACGAGTTCGCGATCAGGCATGGCATTGACCGCGCCGCGTTCGCGCAAATGAATCTCTTCCGGCCGGGGTTGCGGGACAGCTTCTTTGACTTTGTTATCAGCAATGGGGTGTTGCATCATACTAATGATCCGCGGCGCGCCTTTGCCCGCATCAGCCGCCTTGCCAAACCTGGCGGCTACGTTCTGGTTGGCCTCTACCACGCTTACAGCCGGCAGCTTCATTATGCGCGGCGCGCGTTGTTCCGCCTGACTGGTGTGACCAGCCGCTTGCTCGATCCACATTTTGGCCGTGTCGCAGCTGAGGGCAAGCGCGAAGCATGGTTCCAAGATCAATACTGCCATCCGCATGAAAGCTGCCACACGCTCGGTGAGGTCTTCAGCTGGTTGGAGGAGAACAACCTCGAATTCGTGAACGCCATTCCCAAACCGGCTGGCGGGCCGCAACTCACGCCGGACGAGGGCCTGTTCGAGCCAAAGGATCGCGGCACGCTAGCAAGCCGCGTTTGGAGTCAGTTGTGTTCGTTATCGAGCGGGTATCGCGAAGGCGGCTTTTTCATCGTCATTAGCCGTCGCCGTTGACCACCAGACAAAAACTGGGCACTCACGATTTCCGACCTCCAGCAGCTCTTAACCAGGACCCGCGATCTGCGAAAGTTCGGGCTTGTTGTCGGCGGCGTGTTTCTGCTGCTGGGCGGATGGTTTCTCTTCCGGAACAATACCCGAAATTACCGAAGAGCCGATTGGGAAACTGCGTTTAAGTTCGACTAACGCTCGCGGGACCCTCCAATCGCTATTCTTCGGCGCTGTCTCGTTAAGCACTTTCAGAACGTTTTGCCAGTGAACAGCACAATTCACAGTAGCACCCCTTTAGGTCGACGAGCCGACATATCGAAAGTGGAATTGTTGCTGCAAGACGGCAGTCGCCTCACTGGAGAGCACTTCGGGTCACGCCGCTCGACGGCCGGCGAGGTTGTATTCAATACCGGAATGGTTGGTTATCCCGAAGCCATGACTGACCCGTCCTACCGGGGTCAAGTTTTGGTGCTGACGTATCCTTTAATCGGGAACTATGGAGTTCCGGTCAACGCAGAAACAAAGTTCGGCGAAAATGACCTCGGCATTCCTGAATTCCTTGAAAGCAACCGAATTCAAATCAGTGGACTCATTATTGCCACGCTTTCGAAGCACTACAGCCACTGGTCCGCGCTGGATTCCTTAGATTTATGGATGCAGCGTCAAAACATTCCAGGCATATGTAACATCGACACCCGCATGTTAACGAAGAAGCTAAGAAATCAGGGAATAATGCTGGGAAAGATCGTGGTTGACGATAAGGACGTCGCTTGGGAGGACCCTAACGAGCGTAACCTTGTAGCAGACGCAAGTTTGGAGAGACCCAGATTTTATCCGGGATCGGGACAAAAGAAGGTTATCCTGGTCGATTTTGGGTGCAAGGAGAGCATCCTCCGTCATCTGGTTAACAAGCGGCTGGATGTTTTGAGGGTGCCTTGGAATTACGACTGGTCCGAGGAGGTAGTTGACGGAGTTGTTCTGTCGAACGGACCCGGAGATCCCAAAATGTGCGTCGACGCTTTAACGGTCCTTCGCAAAGGTCTAAGAAGAGATATTCCGATCCTTGGAATCTGCCTCGGACATCAACTGCTGGCACTGGCTGCCGGCGCCGATACCTTCAAGTTGAAGTACGGACATCGGAGCCAGAACCAACCCTGCATTCAAGTGGGAACTAAGCGTTGCTTCATAACGTCGCAGAACCATGGTTTCGCTGTAAACGAGAAAACGTTGCCTCTGGAATGGAAACCATGGTTCTTTAATGCGAACGATGGCACCAACGAGGGAATGCGGCATCGAGAGCAGCCGATCTTCTCTGTGCAATTTCATCCGGAAGCGAATCCGGGACCTACAGAGGCGTCGTTTGTCTTTGATTCATTTCTAGATGCGCTCGACCATGGATAACAAAATCCAAAAAGTTCTACTGCTCGGCAGCGGGGCCTTGAAGATAGGCGAGGCCGGCGAGTTCGACTACTCCGGAAGCCAGGCTCTCAAAGCTCTTAAAGAAGAGGGCATTAGCACTGTTCTAATCAATCCGAACATTGCCACTATCCAGACTTCGGAAGAATTCGCGGACCACGTGTATCTCCTACCAGTAAACGCGGACTTTGCAGAGCGAGTTATAGAGAAAGAGAAACCTGATGGGATTCTTATGGGATTCGGTGGCCAGACAGCGCTGAATTGTGGATTGGAAATCGCTGACCGCGGTGTGCTGAAGCGATACGGCGTGCGCGCGCTTGGCACTCCGATTGAGGCAATCCGTGACACAGAAGACCGGGACCTATTCGTAAAACGGCTGAAGCAGATCGATGTCGACACTCCCCGTTCGCAAGCAGCCGGGAGTCTGGAAGAGGCCAAGAACGCTGCCCGGCAGATTGGTTATCCAATAATGGTCAGAATCGCGTTTGCCCTGGGAGGATTGGGCTCGGGTATGTGCAAGGACGAAGCTGATCTGGAGGAGCGAGTAAAAAAAGCCTTAGCCTACTCGCCGCAGGTTTTGGTGGAGGAGTATCTTAACGGCTGGAAGGAAGTGGAATATGAAGTGGTCCGGGACGAGTCGGATAATTGCATCACCGTCTGCAACATGGAGAACTTTGATCCTCTGGGAATCCATACCGGAGAAAGCATTGTCGTCGCCCCCAGTCAAACTCTCACAAATCAAGATTATCATCGCCTCAGGGAGCTTTCCATTCGCATTATTCGGCACCTGAAGGTCGTCGGTGAATGCAATGTGCAATTCGCCCTCGACCCGGATTCCGACTCATACCGCGTGATTGAAGTTAATGCTCGTCTCAGCCGGAGCTCGGCTCTCGCCTCCAAAGCCACCGGTTATCCACTCGCGTATGTAGCAACGAAACTTGCGCTGGGATACAGCCTTACTGAACTTCAGAATTCTGTGACGGGAACCACAACGGCATGCTTTGAGCCAGCCTTGGATTATGTCGTTGTGAAAATTCCCCGATGGGATCTCAAGAAATTTCGTGATGTCTCCAACTACCTGGGTTCCGGCATGAAATCGGTCGGCGAAGTGATGGCCATTGGCAGAACATTCGAGGAAGCATTACAGAAAGCGGTTCGAATGCTCGCTATCGGCCACGACGGAATCGTTGCCACACGCCAGGTAGATTCGAACAGACCAGAGGAAATGCTGGCACGCCCGGACTCCGAGCGCATTTTCGCGATTCCTGAAGCGATGCGGAATGGTTTGAGCGTCGCGCAAATTCACGAGCTCACCCATATTGACCCGTGGTTCCTGCATTGTATCAGCGGTCTGGTGGAGACCGAAGACCGTCTTAGGACTTACCGGGGTGGACCTTGTCCAAAGTGGCTTCTGGTTGAAGCCAAGCGCGCGGGGTTCTCCGATCGCCAGATCGCGCGCATCCTTAAATTAGAAGAAAAGATCGTCTGCAGGCAGCGCGAAAATATGGGAATCCATCCCGTCGTTAGGCAGATTGATACCCTGGCAGCAATATACCCGGCGCAAACGAATTATCTTTATCTAACATTCAACGGAGAAGAAGATGACGTTCAAGCGGAAGAAGGTAAGAGCGTCCTCATTCTCGGATCCGGGGCCTACCGCATCGGCAGCTCGGTAGAGTTTGATTGGTGTTGTGTGAATGCGTCCTACACACTCCGAAAGTTGGGATACCGTTCGATCCTCCTGAATTGTAACCCGGAAACTGTGGTACGGATTACGACGTGTGTGACAGGCTTTATTTTGATGAAATCGGCCTGGAGACGGTGTTGGATATCTACGCGCGAGAGCGCTGCGTCGGAGTAATCGTCTCGGTGGGTGGCCAGACGCCGAACAATCTGGCTCTTCAGCTTCATCAGGCCGGCATCAAGGTTCTTGGAACTTCCCCGATCGATATCGATCGGGCGGAGGATCGACACAAGTTTTCAACCCTACTAGATACCATCGGAGTGGATCAGCCGGCATGGCGGGAGGTTTCCTCGCTCAGCGATGCGGTGGCTTTTGCAGAGGATACAGGCTATCCCATCCTTCTCCGGCCGTCCTACGTTCTGAGTGGCGCAGCCATGGGGGTGGCAACTAACGCCAGGGAGTGTGAGCTTTTCGTGAAAAAAGGCGGCCGATGTTTCACCACAACATCCAGTCGTGGTGTCGAAGTTCTTCGAAGACAGTAAGGAGATTGAAGTAGATGCAGTTGCATCATGCGGGCGGGTCCTGGCTCTCGCCGTAGTCGAACATGTGGAAAACGCCGGAGTTCACTCAGGGGATGCAATTTTGGTTATTCCGCCTCAACGCACCTTCCCGGAGGTAATCCGCAATATCGAGAAAATCACCGCCCGGATTGCTGAGTCGCTAAACATTACGGGACCCTTCAACGTCCAATATCTCGCCCAGGGCACCAACGTCAAAGTGATCGAAGCCAACCTGCGGGCATCGCGAAGTTTCCCGTTTGTTTCAAAAATCTGCAAAGTGAACTTCATCGAACTTGCAACGAAAGCGATTCTCGGAGTCCCCATCAGCAAAGTCGAGCGACTAGGGCATGACTTGGACTACGTCGGCGTGAAAGCTCCGCACTTTTCGTTCACGAGATTGCAAGGTGCGGATCCAACGGTGGGAGTGGAAATGGCTTCCACCGGCGAAGTTGGCTGCCTAGGCGATGATTTCGAAGAGGCCTTTTTGAAAGCTCTTATTTCGGTCGGCTTCAAATTCCCAATAAGGACCGTTCTGCTCTCAACCGGCACACTGAAAGACAAGGTAGCCTTTATCGAGGGCGCAAAGCTGTTCGAAAGCCTGGGAATCGGCTTTTTTGCAACTCAGGGAACCGCGGAGTTTCTGAGTCGGTAAGGCATCAAGAGTGTGGTCGTTCACTGGCCATTGGAAAATCGTTCTCCCAATGCGGGTGAACTCATCGAGCAAAGAAAAATAGACCTAGTGATCAATATACCCAAGAACTTTCAGGAAATCGAGTTAACTAACGATTACTATATTCGGAGAAAGGCTGTGGATTTCGGGATTCCTTTATTGACAAATATTCAATTGGCAAACCGGCTCGCTGAATCGCTTTCGCGAAAGCAAGCTGTTGATCTCGGTATCAAGGAGCTGCAGGCATACTGAAGGAGCGTAAGAAGAAAATGAGCACACAAGAAAAGATCTCGCAATCTGGAGACAATCGAACAATGACCACGAACACCAGGAGAATAAAGACATCGGCAGCCGTTGAGCGGACTATGGGCGCCTTCAGGAAATTCGTCAGCGGTTATGCTCTCATAATCAGCCTTCTCATCGCACCGCCGATATTCGAGAGATTTCTTCGCAATGCTGTACCTCTTTCAAGGTGAGAGAGTGGTCCTGTGGATCGCCTCAGTAATCTCTGATGTCCATCAGCCTCTATGGTTTCTTCGGCCGTTTACGCCCGACTTGGGTTTACTTCGTATTGTTTAACCTGCTCGTTTTAATCTCAGTAGAACTCGGTGCCCGTTCTGCCGTGAAGCTGTTCTTCCCAAACAAGGAAGTCAGTCTAGCACGTAGGGCCGCCTGGACCTATGACGAGCTCCGGAGAATGACTGGCCATCCCTTCCTTCAGTTCAACGGCATACCATCAAGAACCGGCGAGATATATCGTGTGCTAAAGCCAGGAGGTCGCGGCGACGAGGAGACCCGGGAACCTAAGTACTTCAATAACTTCGGCTTTGTCGGTCGTGACTTTGCCTACGCCAAGCCTCCAGGAGTTATTCGCATTGCCGCTCTCGGCGCGTCGACAACTGCCGATGGCTACCCCGCCATGTTGGAAGAATACCTCAATGCCAGAGTTGCGGCTCAATCCAACCGATTCGAAGTGATGAACTTTGGCGTAGGCTACTGGACAAGCGCGCATGTTCTCGTGAATTTTGTCTTGAACGTCATTGACTTTGCCCCTGACTATATTATCATTCACCAAGCTGCAAACGATGAGCACGCGCGTGCCCCCGAGGCAGAGTTTAGAGATGACTATTCGCATTATCTGAAGGTCTTTCAGCCGCCGCGGATTATTGATAGATACATCCTCCGAGTAAGCGTTTCCTACCGGGCGTTGAAGTTTTACCTGAACCCAAATCCGGAGTGGATGTTCGTAGAAGCCGCCTCGCAGATCCGCCGGAAAGAGCCTCAACGTGCGGAGAATGCGCGTGAGCTCGGGGTCTTTCGACGTAACATCGAAACCATCATCGATGTCGCTAGTGCGCGGCAGATCAAAAATCGTCTCACGACAATGCCCCACGCGACGGATGAACGTTACAGTCCTCTCAACGGTATCGATCAATTCAACGAAGTGTTGAGATCCATCGCCGCGAACCATGATCGGCTCCCGTTCGTAGATCTGGACAAGCTGATGACGGGAAAGGACAATCAGCTCTTTCGCGATGCGGTTCACGTGAATGATAACGGAAACCGGATGAAGGCAGAGCCTTTGGTAAACGCATCAATGACGATGAAGAGCGCACGCTTCTGAAAGCGCCGTAATGAGTTAGCTCAATTGTTTTATGAGTAGGCCTCATCAAATTGATTCCGTTGAGATCACCGTCGGGGATTTGTTGGGCTTCGGCCAATGGTCATCCTGAGATAATTCAAGAATTCGTAATCCGTGAATCTCGTCGCAACCCACATTGCCAGCTTGTTGGCCTTCACCTGCCCCTTCCTAGCCTCTTGGCTCACCGTTGCCTTCATTGTCTTCCTTTTCAGGCGAGACATTCGGCAAAAGCCCAATGTCAGCGGCGCACTGTGGCTCCCGCTTATTTGGCTGGTAATCGCTTGCTCAAGAGGCCTATCTCAATGGCTCGACTTCTTCGGCTTACCTGTAGGCGGCGCTGTTTCTGTAGAGGAGGGAAGCCCGCTGGACGCTTGGTTTTTCTTTTTCATGATTGTAGTCGGCGTTTATGTTCTTAGTCAGAGGCAGGTCCGTCTTTCAGAAATTGTTCGCAACAATCAATGGCTTACAATATTTCTCCTATTTTGTTTGGTTTCCATTATTTGGTCAGACTTCCCATTCGTGGCTTTCAAGCGGTGGATCAAGATTCTGGGTCATCCGATCATGGCGCTGATCATCCTTACGGAACCGAATCCGGAAGAAGCGCTAATCCGGTTGATGAAACGATGTGCCTATGTCGTCGTCCCGGTTTCCATTTTTTGGATCAAATATTATCCCGAGTTGGGTCGAGGCTATGACCCGTGGACGGGAGAGGCATGTACAAAGGTATCACCCTAGCAAAAACGTGCTGGGTGCCGATTGCCTGATCCTGGGTTACTTTTTCTTTTGGTATTTGCTGCAAACCTGGCGAACTGACCGGAGCACCTGGAGACGAAACGAGCTTCGGCTGATTGTCGGGTTTTTGATGGGTATCTGGTGGCTTTTTTCACAGGCGCACAGTGCCACATCTGCGACATCTTTGATTGTAGGGATAGTGGTGGTCGTCTTTGTCGGCTTCCGTTCTATAAATAAGAATTTTATTGGGACGTATATGTTAACCGCACTAGTTCTCGTGGTGGTAGCAGAACTTGCATTTGGCTTCTCCGGGCATTATTCCGAGGCTCTCGGTAGGGGCACCGGCCTTTCGGGGAGAACGATAATCTGGACACATCTCCTGGAAGTGCATACCAATCCAGTTCTTGGAACGGGCTTTGAAAGCTTCTGGTTGGGAAAAAGGCTGAAGGTGCTGGAAGGAATTTTCTTTTATAGCATAAACGAGGCTCATAATGGCTATTTGGAAACTTATTTGACCCTGGGGATAATGGGAGTGTTCCTCCTGATCGGACTATTCGTTGACACATTCTGGAAAATACGCTTTGAGCTTTTTCGAAATTTTGAATTGGGGCGATATCGATTGGGCTTCCTCGCGGCAATAGTCCTGTACAACTGGACGGAAGCAGCGTTCGTAACGCTAATCCCATCTGGTTTGCTTTCTATCTCATTGCAATGGACTACCCGCAAACTCGCTTCACCACTACGGAATCGTCTGTCGGGACTGAGAGATCTGAAGACGATATGGAATTGGCTTATGTCGAAGGAAAACCCTAGCATGGGCGTTGTCCTTTGCCCGGTTCCTTGAGCAGCTTTCGAATTTGAGATCTTGAAAATTAGAATTGTACCTGGGACAAATGGCAGTACAGACTCAATTACGGCCTCGAATTCAATCAGGCATCAGTTGTGATGCTACTGGTGGCGCGGAACGCCATCGGCTTTCCGATTTCGATTCGCCGTTTGTGTTGCGGCCGAATTATGCGGTTCTGAGTGCGGTCCTTGCCGTGCTGCTTTTCGCTTCTTCTAGCGCGGTGCAGGCAAGAATGATTAACGCTGCCAGCCCTTCTCTAACTGATGTTAGGAGGGCTGTAGCGTCGGCAGCGGATGGCGACACCGTAATCATTCCGGCGGGAACGGCTGCCTGGACTTCAGGCCTTACCATTACGAAGGGCATTACGATTCAGGGCCAGACCACCGTTAGTGGAGATCATAGTATTTGGTCTGTTACGTCACCGCCTCCGGTATCTGACAAGACAATTTTGGTGGATAACATCACTAGCGGCGCAAGGTTCTTTGATGGTAGCCCAATGCTGCCCGGTAAATCATTTCGTGTTACAGGGATCACGTTCACGGGCGGGACAGGGAGTGGCCCAACGGGCCAATAGCCGTAGCCGGCAGCACAAATCCAGCCGTAGGCGGTTCGCATACTGTGCGGTTCGATCATTTGCACTTTACTGGGCAGTTGCATCGTAACGCCGGAATCGAGATTTACGCTGGTATTCGTGGAGTGCAAGACCACATCGTTTATGATCAAGCAGACAAGAGTAATCCGCAGCATTTCCAGAACAAAATTAAAAACGGTTCGTATCCGTACGGCGACGTAGAGTGGAGTAAGCCATCGGGCTTCGGAACTGATGATTTTTGGTTCATTGAAGATTGTTGGATCAACAATGATAGCGGACAGATATTCTCTGCTGCGCAAGGATTTGACGGTCATCAAGGCAGCAAATACGTCGTACGATACTCCATCCTGTTCAACCTAGAGATTCTCTGTCACGGCACGGAAAATGGTCGTGAGCGTGGTGGACGTGCAGAGGAAATGTACAACAACGAATTTCACTGGGATCATGCCATCAGCATGGATGGCGTTCGATCAGGCACGTTGCTCGTGCACGATAACACTTTCATCGGAATTCAGCCGAAGGGATGGAACCAGCAAACGTACCGGATGATTAACAATTACGGCCCGTCGGGCCCATTCGACGGATGGCGTGGCGCAAACGGAACGAGCGCATGGGATGTGAACGATCCTGGGGGTGTGTTCGATAGCGGCAGCGTGACGGGCTCGACGAACAGCGGCAGTGACGGTACGCTCACCGACAGTTCCAAGAATTGGGCACCCAGTCAGTACCATGGGTATTCGCTGTCCCGGCCATCTGACGGCGCGACGTTCCTGATTGTATCGAACACAGCAACTGCTTTGTCCACTCGTCAGTGGGGCGATCCTTGTTGCATTGTGAATTGGACGAACGGACAAATCTATGAGATTCGCAAGGTGCTGCAATGCATTGACCAGCCCGGAGCGGGTGCTGGCGACCTTATCAGCGGCGACAAACCAACGCCTACATGGTTACATCAAGTAAGGGAAGGCAACTATTCTTGGAACAACATTCATACAGCTTCCGGGGGTCATGTTAATTTCACATCATCCACGCCGAACATCATTGCTGGAAGGGATTATTTTCAGGACACCCCAATGCCGGGTTATACGCCTTACACTTACCCGCATCCGTTGACGAAAGGCCTGCCGCCACCGGAGCAGATGACGGGGAACGCGACAGGGAACCCGCAACACAATCCTCTTAGGAAAAGGCAGCCCTGGGGTGGGAAACAACCAGACAGAAAAAAAGCGAAAAAGGCAAAAGATGGCCCGACAAATAAAATGGCTGACGGCCAGGATAACCTCGGTAACTGAAATGAGTCAACGCCGTCCTCCTGATCCGGCATCGAATTCCGAGTACATTGTATCGCGGGATGAGCGCATCCTGGTCACTGGATCCAGTGGCTTCATCGGAACTAAAGTAGTCGCCACGCTCCTTGACTACGGCTTTACGGATATCTGTTGTTTTGTCCGGCCATCCAGCGAACTTACCCGACTCGGAAAAACGCTCCGCCAATTTAATGCCGAGAAGAAAGTGGAAATCGTTACCGGCGATCTTCTTTCACCCACGGATTGCCGGAAAGCGGCGGCGGGGACCTCGATTATTTACCATCTAGCAGCCGGCATGGAAAAGTCGTTCGCAGGTGCATTTATGAACTCGGCGCTTGCTACGCGTAATCTCATGGATGCCTTTCTCCACTTTGGTGAGCCCAAGCGTTTTGTGAATGTCAGTTCCTTTGCCGTGTATTCGAACCTCACTTTGAGCCGTGGTGCTCTCCTGGATGAGAACTGTCCACTAGAGGATGCGCCCCAGGAGCGATTTGACGCTTATGGCTTTGGGAAACTTAAGCAGGAGGAACTTGTTAAGGAATACGGCGAGGTGCATAATCTGCCCTATGTGATTCTCAGGCCAGGGTAAGTATTCGGACCAGGGAAGCGAGAATTGAACGGCCGCGTCGGCACCAGCGCATTTGGATTTTTGATACAGGTAAACGGCTCTCAGGCTTTGCCATTAGTCTTCGTCGATAACTGTGCCGAGGCCGTTGTGTTGGCTGGTCTCAAGGCGGGAATCGAGGGTGAGATATTTAACGTTGTGGATGATGAATTGCCGACAGGGCAACAGTTCCTAAAAGCTTACAAAAGGAAGGCGAAATCTTTTGTATCAATCAGAGTTCCGTACATCGTCGGTTACGCCATGTCCCTGCTGTGGGAGAAATACTCCCACTGGTCAAAAAACCAGGTTCCCCCGGCTTTTAATCGTCGCCGTTGTGCCGCCGAATGGAAGGGAAATCGCTACTCCAATCAAAAGCTTAAAGAACGGGTCGGCTGGAGACCGAAGGTACCGATGGAGCAGGCGATCGCTTTGTTTTTAGGACAGTTCGAATCAAATGGCGACAGCCAAGTCTCCGTCATCTGACGTCCGCCATCAGTGATGGGTTTAACCAACCGCTTAATTTCAAAGGGTCTGAACCATTAACACTCAACCATCAACCTCGCGCACGTTGCGGGTGGCTCTCGTAGGCTGCGGCAAGGTCGCGGACCAGCACGTCGCGGCGATCCATCGGATCCCGGACTGCGAAATCGTTGCCGTTTGCGATTGCGAACCGCTTATGGCCAGGCAGATCGCTCAACGTTTCAGCATTGCTAAATGCTTCTCGGATCTGAAAGAGATGCTGCACGCCGTTTCTCCTGACGTCGTTCACATTACTACTCCTCCACGGAGTCATTATTCGCTTGCGAAACAATGCCTCGAATCAGGCAGCCATGTCTATTTGGAAAAACCGTTTACTGTTACGGCGAGTGAGACTGAGTCGTTAATTGAATTGGCTCAACACCGTGGCCTAAAAATAACCGTTGGTCACAACTACCTGTTTACTCTCGAGATGCTCGAAATGCGCCGGCTCGTAGAGCAAGGGTTTCTCGGTGGACGACCGGCCCACCTGGAAAGCTACTGGTCGTACGACATGGGAGATTTAAGATATGCCAGTGCATTTCTTGGAAATCGCAACCATTGGGTTCGCCAACTTCCGGGGCAATTATTTCATAACATCATCAGCCATGGAATTGCTAAACTGGCTGAATTCCTTGATGACGAAGTGACAGAAATCGTCGCTACGGCACATCAAAGCGAGCAACTCCGTAGCGTCGGCGCAGAAGAAGTCATGGATGAGCTAAGGGTCATGATTCGGGACAAGAGTGGCACGACAGCGTTCTTTTGTTTTTCCTCCCAAATCAAAGGCCTTAATCAATTACGCGTTCACGGGCCATCTCATTCAGTGACCGCGGATATCATCACGGGAAGTCTAATAAGACAAAAAACCCGTTCTTATAAAAGCTACCTGACCTATTTCATTCCAGCCGTGAAAAATAGTTTCGAACATCTTAGAAACGCAAGGCTCAACATAATTAACTTTCTCCGGCGGCGGCTTTATCAGGACTTCGGGATGAAAGAGTTGATTGAACGCTTTTATAACAGCGTTCGAAAAGGGAGCCCGGTTCCGATCCCTTATCGCGAAATCATCTTAACGGCCCGCATTATGGATGAGATCTTCGCCCAGATCCACCCGGGCAGAAGTCAGGCGTCAGAAGCACAAGCCTCCCACGTTCCACTTTCCTCAGTAGCGTGATATCTGACTTCTGATCTCTGATCTCTAGATTATGAAGTACGTCCTAATCACCTCGGCGCGTAATGAGGAGGCGTTCATTGCGAAGACGCTGGACTCAGTGGTTAGTCAGACCGTGTTGCCTGAGCGATGGGTCATTGTGGATGACGGGTCAACAGACCACACCGCCGAAGTTGTCGAACGCTACGCTGCCCGCTATCCCTGGATTGAACTAGTCCGTCTGCCGCAACGGCAGTACCGCAATTTTGCTGCGAAAGTTCACGCGTTCAATGCCGGATTCGAAAGAGTCCAGTTCCTCGAGTTCGAAGCCATCGGAAATCTGGATGCGGACATATCTTTTGGACCTGATCAGTTTGAGTTTCTGCTGCAGAAGCTGATAGAGGATCCAAGTCTGGGCGTTACAGGCACGGCTTACAACGAGGAAGGATTTGATTCTACAAAAGATAGTTTTGAGAGTGAAAATTCTGTTCATGGAGCGTGTCAAGTTTTCCAGCGCCAGTGCTTTAGCGATATCGGAGGATATTTGCCAAACCGAGCAGGTGGGATTGACTGGATCGCAGTCACAACCGCCCGGATGAAAGGATGGAAAACGCGGAACTTCCCAGAAAGACGCTTTCGTCACCATCGGCGGATGGGCACCGCCGAGCGGGGAGCGGTGGGCGCGATGTTTTCTTACGGCGAGAAGGATTACTATCTGGGTGGATCCTTCACCTGGCAGCTATTCCGTGTAGCTTATCGGATGACGAAACGACCACTCCTTGTGGGCGGATTGGCGTTGTTTTCAGGATTTTGTTGGGCTGCTTTACGGCGCGTACCACGACCCGTTTCCGGTGATCTGATGCGATTTCACCGGCGGGAACAAATGACAAAGCTAAAAGGTATTCTTGGCTCACTGATCAAGTTTCAGAAAATCGAGAAATTTTATCTACGCGACGGCCCAGCCGACCGTCAAGTTTGACTGTCAAGCGGCCGGTACGATATCATCCAGCGAGTACCGGATAGAAAAAGGCCTGATTGCAAAGATATTGAAGCTAGACACGCTTCCACAACGCGTTATGAAGCAAATCGACATCGCAAAGGTAAAGGATTTCTGGAATGCAAACCCCTGCCAATCGACGTGGTCTTCTGAAAATGACCGTCGACGGTATTTTGAGGAAATCACCAGGAAACGTTATCAGGGTCGCGACTGGCACGTACCGATTGTTGCAAAGTTCGGGTCCTTCCGTGGGAAGGATGTTCTTGAGATCGGGTGTGGAATAGGAGCTGACGGCATTGAGTTTGCGAGGAACGGCGCGAATTACATCGGAGTCGATCTCACGGCCAACTCTGTGGAGCTGGCACGGGAACGGTTCAAAGTATTCGGAGTGCCAGGTCGCCTTGAAGTCGCAAATGCTGAGGAAGGCCTGCCCTTTCCGAACGAAACCGTGGATCATGTTTATAGCTTCGGTGTAATTCATCACTCACCTCATCCGGATAAAATTGTTGGAGAGATTTATCGGGTTTTGAAGAAGGGGGGTACTTTTACGGTGATGTTGTACAACCGAAACTCGATAAACTATTACATAGAGATTTTGTTTTTACGGAGATTGTTGAGGTGGTGTCTATTTCCCAAGTTCATGCCTCGACTCATTGCCGCGGTTACAGGCTTTGATCGAGGGAAACTAGAAGGGCATCGTGAAAGACTGCTGAAGAGAAAAAAACTAACAAAAGAAGAATGGGTTAGCATGAATACGGATGGACCATTTTGTCCCTTATCGCGCGTGTACGATTACGAAGAAGCACGTGCTCTCTTTCAAGCTTTTGAAAATGTGAGGCAGGAAGTGTGGGAGTTTAACGTCGATCACTGGTCGTTTCTAGGTAAAGCTATTCCAGACGCCGTGGCCAAGTGGATTGGGCGACGCTGGGGTTGGCATCGAATGATTTACGGCCAAAAACCTGCAGTTGTTATTGGAAGTGGCGACAAACCGACGAGCTATTCGACATTCGTGGACAGCCATTCCGCGTGACTTACCGGATGACAAGAAAACTGGTTCTGCTCCGCGCGGATTTGCCCTGCTCTCGGGTTATGTTGGGGCGCCGTTGCGAAGATCGTTGGGCAATCAAAATATCCTATTCTAACAACTAACTCAAAATGATTTCTACAAACACCGATAAGTTTATGGAGACAAATGCTTACTTAGACCAATACTCAGCAGAGAATGAGATCTCGAAGTACACCTGGGCCACGGCTGGTTCCGGAATTAACTATCTTCTCGATCACGATTATAAGGCGGTTTACCTTGAAGCGCTCAACCTGTTGCCTGAGCAAACCTGCCAGGATGGCATTCGTATCCTGGAATTTGGTTGCGGAGGCGGGATGAATCTCCTTCGACTTGTTTCGATGCTGAAAAGCAGCGGGATTCACACTGCGCAAGCTATTGGCACTGACTTTTCCCCCGCAATGGTTGAAACGGCCAGACGCGAGGCCAAGGATTACCTTCGGGGGCAGGATTCTCACAGTCTTCAATTCTGCGTTGCCCGAAATGAGAGCTTGATTAGCGATATTTCGACGTCGGCTGGAATAGACAAGTCGTCTCTCCAGAATTCGTTTCACTTCGTTCTCGGGGTAAACACAATTCGATATTCCCACGACGCGAAGAAGGAGCGGGATTGTGTTAGAGACATTTTCAATTTGCTCGTGCCGGGTGGTATATGTGTTGTGATTGACATGAACAATCGGTTCCCGTTGTTTCGCAGTGACCTCAGGAACAGAGTGCGTCGGAAAAAAGAGAAACAGTGTTATGTCCCATCCTTGGAAGAGTACGCGGCGCCATTCGTGCAAGAAGGGTTCGAGTTACTACGAACAGAGCATTTCTGCTGGGTTCCTCATTCCGCCGGTCCAGTGATGACCGGAGTTTTTCGCACGTTATCCCCGATCTTGAATACGGTCGCTCGCTCGAGGGCCATGAGGTCGTTAGTCGTCGCCAGGAAGCCGTTATAGTCCCTGACTGTCTCTAGCGACTCAACGCGGACCAAGGTCAGAATCGATGCAGGAAAAAGCATTGCTCCTAACCGCTGACTACGCATCAGCCGACGATCAGAGGGCCGAAAGGCTGCTCAAATTTTTTGGCGTGCGTTACCTAAAGCGGCGTGCGACAGAGCTTGGACTACCAGAGAACAAATCCGTCGAAAAATATAGACTCGTGTGTTCTGTGCAGGCCTTTGCACGCGTGGTGGGAGATCTGCAGAACGGATCATGCAACTCCAACTCGCTCGCGCGGCAAATCCATTCCGTTTTCTTGTATTCCAACGGCGATCCTGTCGCGATTGCAAACGCGGTAAGCCAGCTTTCCGGAGCGACGATCTCAATTCGCAGAGGAGCAGGGCGTGTTACCGAGTGGCATATCGCAAATGAGCCTGACGGCATGTTCGGCGCCATGCGCGATCTTCGCATACAGCCTTCGGCCACCCACCTGGGCAGCGGCGACTTCTTCCATACGGATGGAGGCTCGCTGACTCCGCTGATTGCCGGGGAAGATAAGGCCGCCTTTCTGAAAGTAAGTTGCAATGGCTTGCCGGTGTTTATCTCGTCAGAACGACTGATCGACATTGACGCCGAACTGACAACCTTCAACTTCGACATCCGCGATCATTTCTTCTCTGCAGTCCCACTCGTTTCCTACATTAGATGGGCGTTTCCTGAGAGCTCCTGGCATGCCCCCGAAGCAAGCGCCTGTTTAGTTATCGACGACCCTCTGTTAAAGCCGACGCATGGGTTTGTGGATTTTCAGGAACTTCTGTCCCTGATGAAGCGACACAACTTTTCTACGAATATCGCATTCATCCCATGGAACTGGAGGAGGAGTGCTCCAGAAACTGTGCGACTGTTCCGAGAAAACCCCGAGCATTTCTCACTTTCGGTTCACGGTTGCGATCATACCCGGGCGGAGTTCGGTAGCCCCGGTCAGCAACGGCTCTATTGGAAAGCCCGGCAAGCGCTGGAGCGTATGGATCGTCATGAGGCTATTACCGGAATTTCTCACGATCCCGTCATGGTATTTCCTCAAGGCGTTTTTTCGGAAGCTGCCATGAGTGCGCTAAAACGGACCAATCTTATTGCGTCTGTCAATAACGACATCATTAGCGCGGATCCGCATCCTCGTGCGATCACAATCTCCGATGTATGGGACATTGCAGTCATGCGTTACACCTTTCCACTCTTTACCAGGAGATACCCATGGGAAGGGATCGAAAACTTTGCTTTCGACGCTTTGTTGGGGAAACCCGCGATAGCGATAATCCATCATGACTATTGTAGCGATCACTGCGCGCGCCTGGTTAGATTTGTCCAGCAAGTAAATGCTCTGCGATGCGCGCCGACTTGGCGTAACCTGGGAGACGTAGTTCGACGCAGCTGCCGTCAAAGGGGAGATTCATCAGGCGCGGTGGAAGTGGAGATGTATGGAACAGAGCTACGGATTGAGAATCCCTCTGGCCATCCAAAGCGTTTCTTAATTAGAAGGCGAGAATGTGAGCCTTCGACGATACAACGAATTTGCACGGATGATCAGGAGATTGCCTGGAGACAGGTCGACGGACGCATCAACTTTGAAATCGACCTCAATCCGAGTGAGAATCGAGTCATAAAAATAAAATTTCAGGACTTCGTGGGGAAAGAACGCAACGAAGACAATCTACCGTACAGGTTCAAGACAATGCTGAGGCGTTACCTTTGTGAGATGCGTGACAATTATGTTGTGCCAATGCGATGCAGGTTCGCTGGGTCGCGTTAAACCGTCGAAACGTAAATCGGACCAGCGCGGGAATAACTTTAGGCAAAATACGCGCCCAACATCGAGCATTCAATAAAGTAAGGATTCAAAATGCAAGTAGCAAAGACATCCGATCTATTGGCGGCCAGGGTCTCAGACGTTCTGACGGACTTTGTCGAGTGGCTGGATTGCTATGGCGAAAAATCGTGGGACTTTCAGAGCTTTTTTGCTGGACCGGTCGGGGGACGAGCCAAGGCACTCTACTACCGCCACAGACTAGTTGGAACCGCAGCGGTGGCGCCCATGATTTTCTGCGAAGCATTCCTGCCTTCGGCGCGAAGGCTGTTCCACCATCCAATGCGATTTCCGATTGCGGACGCCCATTATGCGATGGGTTTTGCTTTCCTTTACCTGGCGACCGGAGATTCTTCACAACTGGAAAACGCGGTTCATTTTCTAAGTGAGCTCGAAAAAACGCGCTGCGGCCAGTTTAAGGAATATTGCTGGGGTTATCCATTCGACTGGGTCTGGCTCGGGGGCACGATTAAGCGGCAAACACCTCTGATCACAACGACACCTTACGTGTATGAGGCATTCCTTCAGCTGTACCAAATCGACTCACGAGACGAGTGGAAACTGATTCTCGAATCGATTGCGCGTCACGCAGCAACCGACATCAAAGATTTCCGAACGTCGGAAGCGGCGAGCAGTTGTTCCTATACTCCTTCTGATGAGGGCGGAGTCATTAATGCCGCTGCTTATCGCGCTTTTCTTCTGACCAGCGCCTCGAAGATTTTTTGCAACAACGACTACTGGACGATCGCAGAACGAAATTTGAATTTCGTTTTAGAGAATCAAAATGCGGATGGCTCCTGGTTTTATGCAGTTGATGGTGTGCGAGACTTTATCGATCATTTCCACACATGTTTTGTGATGAAAGCATTGGCCAAGATCCATTCTTTAACCGGCCACACGGGAATCGGTGAAGCATTGACCAAAGGCGTCAGTTATTACCTGAATAATCTCTTTGACTCGGACAGTCTGCCCAAGCCGTTCTCACGCGCTCCCCGCCTGACCGTTTACAAGCGCGAGCTTTACGATTGCGCGGAGTGCATCAACTTATGTTTGTTGCTTAGGGACCGTTTCCCCCAACTAGAAGCTACCTTGGAGAAGGTCGTCGCGCACGTTTTGGGTGCATGGGTCAAGCGCGACGGATCGTTCCGCTCCCGGAAGTTACACCTCGGTTGGGACAACGTTCCCATGCATCGCTGGGGCCAGGCACAGATGTTCCGAAGCCTCGCGTTTTATCTGTACGAAGCGCGTCGAATGACGAGCGACAAGACGCCCGCAAAGAATGCCTGGGAACATCAACTCTTGTCCCTCGCCTCTCAACCTCTATAACAGAATGTGCGGCATTGCAGGCCAGTTTAACTTCCAGCGACGCGAACCGGTGGAGCGCGAGATGATTGTTCGGATGGCGCGTTCGATCGCGCATCGTGGACCTGATGATGAAGGCTTCTTCGTCGCCGGTCCAGTGGGCTTGGGGTTCCGGCGACTATCGATCATCGATCTCACCGGTGGCCATCAGCCCATGTCGGACGCAGAAGGAACTGTGTGGGTAATCTTTAATGGCGAGATTTACAATTACAAGGAATTACGAGCGGAACTGCAAAACAAGGGCCATCAGTTTAGGACGAATTCCGACACCGAAGTGATCGTTCACGGCTACAAAGAATGGGGCACTGAGGTTTTCAATCGTCTCAACGGCATGTTTGGTCTGGCTATTTGGGATGTGCCTAACCAGCGCCTGGCCGTGGCGCGGGACGCCATGGGCATCAAGCTCATCTATTACAAGGTCGAAAATGGAACCTTAACTTTCGGTTCCGAAATCCGTCCAATTCTGGCTGCGCAAAACTCACGACCAGATGTCGATCCTATCGCGTTGAATCTGTTTCTCCGTTTCCGTTATACGCCTTCTCCGTTGACGATATTTCAAGGCATTCGCAAACTCGCACCCGGGACAATGCTGGTTGTGGAGAAAGGCCAATGTCGCGAAGAACGTTGGTACAAGTTCATCCCCACTCCTTTTCCTACTCGCAAGAAAAAGGAAGAAGCCGTTGGAGAACTGCTCGAGCTCTACAGAGGTGCGGTCAGGCGTCATCTGCTTAGTGACGTGCCAGTCGGAGTACTTCTAAGCGGCGGTCTTGACTCGGGCCTGCTGCTGGCGTTAATGAACGAACAAGGAGGGCCGTGGCCAGCATACACGATAGGCTATGGCGAGAGCTTCCAAGACGACGAGCTAACCGATGCCGCGGAGACCGCGGCCCTTTTAGGCGCGCGGCATATAAGTGTAAGACTTGATCAGACTGAGTTTGAGCGCTCGCTCCCGAAAATCGTGGAATGTCTGGAAGAGCCTATTGCGACATCGTCGATCGTTCCGATGTACTTCGTTCTCGCAGCGCGCGCGGCAGGATGTAAAGGTTGCCTTGATTGGCCAGGGCCCGGATGAACTCTTTGGCGGCTACAAGCGGCACCTGGGTATTCACTACGGAAATTGGTGGCGCGGGCTGCCGGCAGGTCTCCGATCGATGGCCGGCTTCGCCGTGAATCGATTGCCGCGCAATGAAATGCTAAAGCGTGGCGTTCGTTCACTCGGGAGCGCTGATCGGCTGAAGCGCTATGAGGACGTTTTTTCCTTGGCGTCGGCAGAGATGATCGATGGTCTCTTTCGCGAAGGCGTTCTTGCCGAGAGCGACGGGCGCGAGTTGGTTGAATACTGGGACGCGCTCCGGCCGCAAATGGAGCATACCGACGAACTGGGCAGTTTTCAGCTGCTTGAGATCCGCTCCTCCTTGCCCGATGAACTGCTCATGTACGCGGACAAGCTTTCCATGGCCCATAGTCTCGAAGTCCGCGTGCCCTACCTGGATCGCACTGTTGTTGAGTACGTGCAACGGCTCGGAGCGGATCTAAAAATCCGTAATGGAACGCGTAAGTGGCTTCACAGGCAGGTCTGCCAAAATTATCTCCCGTTACGCATTCTCAAACGTAAAAAACGCGGTTTCGCTTCCAACGTGGTAGACGAATGGTTTCATTCGTCACTCAATGGAGCGCTTCAGGAAGTGCTCCTGGATGAAAGCTCTCTTATGTTTGGTTTACTTAATCCTAACACAGTGCGAGGACTGCTCGAAGGTCATCAGTCCGGCCGCCAGGACAACCACAAACTTTTGTTTAGCCTTGTGATGGTCGAGCAGTGGTTGCGCGGAGTTCGCTCTAATCAAAGACCAGCCTTACAGCTAAATTCTTTGGCTGTGTGATCAATGACTGCTTTAAACGCAATGCGTTCTTGCAAGAGCACATTAACCCTGTCGGCGTCATATCAAAGACCTACGAGAAATCGTGTCACTACAATGGAAGTTGATGGCAAAAGAATCCTAATTGAGGGAAAAATTCCGCGGATCGCGAAGCTCGACCCCTGGTATCAGCAAGAGTGGTTCGAGGACGTGGAGAACCCTGAAGTGCTGATTGATGCGCTTCGAAAGAGCAAACATCACCCTGACATCCTGACCTTCTGGCAACGTCTGCCGGACACAGAACCCAAATACTCCTATCCCTTGGAGCTGGATTCGATCGCGGCGCTTCCAATTAAGAGCTACTCCTCTTGGTGGGAGAACCAAATTGACCGAAAAACACGAAACAAGATCCGGAAAGCTCAAAAGAATAACGTCATTGTGAAGCCGGCTACGTTCGATGATAACTTCGTACGGGGAATCACGTCGATTTTCAACGAAACTCCTATCCGGCAAGGGCGATCTTACTTACACTATGGAAAAGACTTTGAAACGGTAAAACGCCAGTTCAGCCGGTTCTTGTTCAGAGAGGAGATTTTCGGCGCATATGTGGGCGAAGAACTGGTGGGGTTCATTTTTCTTGCGGACGCAGGTGGATACATATATCTGGGTCAAATTATCTCCAAAATCGCGCATCGCGATTTAGCACCGAACAATCTGCTTTTGGCTAAAGCAGTGGAACGTTGTGCGGAGAAAGGCGTACCATATCTTGTGTATGCGCTTTGGCTTGAGGACAGCCTTGGCGACTTCAAACGCAGCAATGGTTTTCAAAAATTTGATCTTCCGAGGTACTACGTGCCTCTAACTAGTAAAGGAAAGCTGGCCCTGAAGCTCGGTGTTCACCGCGGTTGGAAGGAAGCTGTTCCGAAGCCACTTAGAAAACCGCTCAAGAAACTGAGAAGACGGTGGTATGACTTGCAATGCCGGCTGACCAACAAATGTGAAGCTCAAGCTGAGGGGTTATCAACTCCTACGGACTAAAAGGGGGATAGGCATTTGTTTCAGACGATCACTTACATTACTTTGAGCATTAATATTCCGTCCAGTCTCGACTTGAGAGAGGCTTTTTGAGGAAAATTCATGAACCGATTACGTATTTTGCTGCTAGCGCCTGATTGTAATCCGGAGATAGTCAGCATGCCTTATGTTACTTATTCTCATGCGGCAGCGCTTGCCCAGCTCCATGACGTCAGTTTGATTGTTCGATCGCCCAGTGAGGAGCCTGTACGCCGCGCAAAGGCACCGTTTCGCACCATCGAAGTGGTCCGGATGCCATTGCTCGATCGCCTCTATGCCTGGAGTTTGCGTAGGATCTTCAAATACAACTATGACACTCAAGTGTTGACCGCTTTCGGCTATCCGTTTTCTGTTGCCTTTGAATGGTATGCCTGGCGACAGTTGCGGCGCCGCATCTTTGCGCGCGAGTTCGATGTTGTTCTACGCATTATGCCGATGACACCTGTCCTGCCGAGTCCTTTTGCTTTCTTCCTACGCAAGGGGCCTATACCGTTCGTGATCGGTCCGCTTAATGGTGGTTTGCCCTGGCCTCCCGGCTTTAGCCAGCTCGAGAACCAAAAGGAATGGATCTCCAACATGCGGAATCTGTATCGATATCTGCCTTTCGCTCGCTCCACCTATCGTGACGCGGCAGCGATCATCGTTGCTTCGTCCCAAACGTATTCCGAGTTTGCCGAGTACAGCGACAAATTGTTTTTTGTCCCCGAGCCGGGCATCGCTCGCTCCCTGTGTGTCGCTGGCTCGCGCACTTCGGAGCCTGGGGCCAAACTTGAGCTGATCTTCGTTGGTGGGTTGGTTCCCCGGAAGGCTTGTGATCTTGCTTTGCGTGCAGCTGCTCCCCTTTTGCGAAGCGATTTGGCCAATTTTACCGTCGTGGGCGATGGCCCCGAGCGGACCCGCCTCGAGCAGCTAGCGAGGTCTCTTGGGATCGAGAAGGCTGTTCTCTTTTGCGGCTGGCTCAGCCATGCGGAAGTCCTCAATCACCTCCGATCTGCTGATGTGTTCGTGTTTCCATCTATTCGCGACAATGGTGCAGGCGTAGTTTTCGAAGCGCTCGGCACTGGGACTGTACCTGTGGTTGCGGACTTCGGCGGCCCCGGAGATATCGTTCACTCAGAGGTAGGGTACAAGGTGGCTCTTACGACCGAGAATGACATTGTGGCGCAGATGGAAAAGATTCTGACGGAACTGGCAAACAATCGGGAGCGGCTCGAGCAGCTACGTCGGCAAGGAATGGCTTACGTACGAGAATGCCTGACATGGGACGCCAAGGCGCAGGCTGTTACTCAGGTCCTGAATTGGGTCGTGCGGCGGGGTCCGAAGCCAGACCTTTTGCCCCCAAAGATGCTATCGCACACAAATTATTCAGCTGGCCGCAACCATATTGCAGAGCTCGCGCACACTGAGTAAAATAGAAAGTTTAGGACAGGTGGCTGAGTGGTCTAAGGCAGCAGCTCGCAAGAGTTGCTATACGACGCAAGTCGTATCGGAGGTTCGAATCCTTCCCCTGTCCGCCAAATCTGAATATAGCACGGAGCGTTTGCGAACGATGCCGGGGACTCGAACAAAGGAAACTTGCGCAGGGGGAATAAGTTCAAAGCAGCTTACGCAACTATTCTAAAAAAGGCGAGCGTTGCCCTTCGCTCTCAATAATCAACCATTAACCGTTAAGTTCATATGCCCGGCATCGTTGGAATAATTAGTCAGAGGCCTTCAGAGCAGAACCACGCTGTCGTGAAGTCCATGGTTCAATGCCTGATGCACGAGCCGTTTTATAGAGACGGTACATATACTAACGAGGAGCTCGGCATTTGGCTGGGCTGGGTCAATCACGAAGGATCTTTCTCCGACTGCCTCCCGATCTGGAATGAAAAGAAGGACATCTGCCTTCTTTTTTCAGGCGAGGATTTCGCCGACCAAGCTGATGTCGACGCACTGAGAATGCGCGGGCACGAATTTGCCCCAGATGACGCGAGTTATCTCGTCCACTTGTACGAAGAGATGGGTTGCGCAGTTCCTGGAGAGACTCAACGGCGCGTTCAGCGGTGTGTTATTGGACCTTCGTGAGCAGAAATTCGTTCTGTTTAACGACCGGTATGGCGTAAATCGAATTTATTATCACGAAGACAAGGCTGGATTTTATTTTTCTTCTGAAGCGAAGGCCCTTCTTAAAATCCTGCCCGCCACCCGTCAACTTGATCTGCGTAGCTTAGGCGAACTTTTCAGTTGCGAGGCCGTTCTGGAAAACAGGAGCCTTTTCTCCGGGATCTCGCTGCTTCCGCCAGGTTCAGCGTGGGTATTTTCCCGGGGAGAACCAGTGAAGAAAAAGACTTACTTTAAGCGCGAAGCATGGGAAAGTCAGCCAGAGCTAAGCGAAGGTGACTTCTACGAAAAGTTGAAAGAAACCTGGACACGGGTTCTTCCCAAGTATTTCCGTGGGAAACAGTCCGTCGGGTTATCCTTGACCGGCGGAGTGGATAGCCGAATGATCCTGGCCTGGGCGCCTCGTCTGCCGGGCGACACTTCCATGCTACACGTGGGGCGGTAAATACCGTGATTGTGCAGACGTCAAGATTGCGCGACGCACCGCGAAAGTTTGCCGGCAACCTCACAACACGATTCTGGTGGGCGCCGAGTTCTTGTCGCATTTCCACGACCTCGCCGAGAAAGCGGTTTATGTTAGCGACGGCACCATGGACGTAACCGGGTCGATCGACCTGTACGTCCAGAGGTTTGCCCGTCAGATCGCCCCAGTCCGGGTAAGTGGTGTCTGTGGGGGCGAAATCTTGAGGCGCCTTGTAATGTTTAAGCCGGATCCTCCTCAACAAAGCCTTTTCGATCCGGAGTTTGGAAAGCTCCTTTCGGGATGCCGCTGACACCTACGCCGGTCAGCTTCAAGGCCACAGGCTTTCCTTTACTTCCTTCAAGCAAGCACCGTGGTATATGGCGAACAAATTTACCGTGGAACGATCGCAGGTCACGTATCGAACTCCTTATTTTGATAACGATCTGGTTTCTCTGGTGTACCAAACGCCGCCAAACCTGTTGCACAATGGGCCGGCGCTTCGGCTCATTGCTGATGGCAATCCGGCGTTGGGAAAGATTGGAACGGATCGCGGTCTCGCCTTTCGATCAATTCCGGGCGTCACGCAGGCGCTGCATTGGTACCAAGAGTTCACTTTTAAAGCAGAATACGCCTACGATTATCGCATGCCCCAATGGTTGGGGAGGCTCGACCATGCATTTGCGCCACTTCACCTCGAAAGTCTGTTCCTGGGAAGGCACAAGTTCCATCACTTCCGTGTCTGGTACCGTGACGAACTCTCGCGATGGTTAAGCGGAGATGCTTCTCGACTCGGACGCGCGCAGTAGACCCTACCTTCGAGCGAATTCTTTGGAAAAAATCGTCAAAGCTCATACCAGTGGCCAGCGAAACTATGCCTTTGAGCTACACAAGATTTTGACGCTTGAGTTCATCCATAGAAAACTGATTGAACTGGGATTAGCATACGCCGCCCTCCGAGCATTAGATTTAGATTCGCACGATATTCATCGATGGATACGCTAGCCAGTCTTATTACGAAAGTTTGTAACCTCAAATCTCCAGGCGAAAGGCCTGCTGAGCGGCCAAACTTAATGGAAGTCGAAGCCTGACTCATGGCCGCGTTTTGGAAAGCAACATGCCAGTCTCTGCTCAAGCGGGCCGGCATGTACGAGCGACTAAAGGGCTCCTGCCTTTACGATGCCTACTGGAGAGTCGCGGATCCGCGGATAGTCGAACAGCGCAAACAGGAGCTTGCCTTCTTTCGAAAGACTCTGGTTGGTTTTCGCAAGAATGATCTCATCTTCGATATCGGCGCCAACCACGGGGTTAAAGCCGAAATCTTTCTAAGACTTGGCGCCCGTGTCATCGCTGTCGATCCGGACATCTCGAACCAGAAAACGCTGACCGAGCACTTTCTCGCCTACCGTTTGCGGAAGAAGCCTGTAGTCGTCGTTGGAAAGGCGGTCAGCGATCGAAATGGTCATGAGATTTTCTGGGTTAGCGAGCCAGGGTTTGAAATGAACACTCTAAACGCCAAGTGGGCTGAAACGTTGCAGAAGGATCCGGCGAGATTTGGACGTACGTTCGAGTTCCGGGAAAAGAAACAGGTGGAAACGATCACATTGGAGCGCTTGATTTCGACCTATGGCCGGCCATTTTATATTAAGATCGATGTGGAGGGTTACGAGCCTAACGTTCTGAAGGGACTCCAAACTGCTGTGCCTTATCTTTCGTTCGAGGTGAACTTGCCGGACTTTAAAAGCGAAGGGGAACAATGTATCGTCCGGCTGCGTGAGATCGCCGCCAACGGGGTGTTTAATTGTGCAGTCGGAGACCGCCTGATGTTTTCAAACTGGATGTCACACGATGCCTTTGCCAAAGCTTTCGCTGAGATAAAAGAAACTTCGGTCGAAGTTTTTTGGCGAAGCTGCTTGCCAAGTCAATCGAAGTCGTAAACGAACGCCCAGCTTGCCGCAGCCAAAATGTTTTCTCACGTCCACGTGCGATCGTCCGAACCTATGCCTGCTGAGCGAAAATCGGGAATATCCACTATCTTTTTGGAGCAATCGCGTGAGTGCGCCGCCAACAATCACATGGCAAAGGAAGCAACCTGCGGTATCGCGCTTCCTATTCACGTTACTCTTCTGACTGGTGGAGGAGACAAACCTTACGCCTTGGGAGTAGCCACAGCACTGACCTCAGCTGGCGTGATAGTTGATTTCATAGGTAGTGACGATCACGTCGTGCGTGAATTACTCGCCAATCCACGGGTGAATTTCCATAACCTGCGAGGAGCCCAACGTCCTCAAGTGAGCCGGGTGACGAAAGTTTTGCGAGTCTTGAACTATTATTTTCGGCTGATTTGCTATGCCGCGAAGGCCAAGCCGGCAATATTCCACATCCTGTGGAACAACAAGATCGAGATTTTCGATCGGACGCTGCTCATGCTTTATTACAAATTGCTTGGAAAGCGTCTGGTATTTACGGCACACAATGTCGACAAATCGAAACGGGATGGAGGGCGGTCGTTTCTAAATCGATTTTCACTGACGTGGCAGTACCGATTAAGCGACCACATTTTTGTTCATACTGAAAAGATGAAAACCGAGCTCGTCACCGAATTCGGTGTGGCGAAAGAGAAGGTGAGCGTTATTCCATTTGGAATTAATAACACAGTTCCGAATACCAGCCTTTCGACCGCGGACGCGAAACAACAGCTTGGAATTACTAAAGATGAGAAGACTTTGCTGTTCTTCGGGAATATCGCCCCTTACAAGGGCCTGGAATATCTCGTGGCTGCTTTCATCGAACTGTCGAAGGAATGCTCCACCTATCGCCTCATAATTGCAGGAAGCGTAAAAAACTGCCAGACCTACTGGCGCGCAGTCGAACAGTCGATCATTTTAAGCGGCGTGGGCGAACGCATCATACGAAAGATTGAATATGTGCCGGATGAGGACACAGAAATATACTTCAAAGCGGCCGACGTTCTGGTGCTGCCTTACACGTACATTTTCCAGAGCGGAGTGCTGTTCCTGGGCTACAGCTTCGGTTTGCCGGCGATAGCCTCTAACGCCGGGTCAATGCAGGAAGATGTTATTCAGGGCAAAACTGGATTCATTTATGAAGCAAAAAATGCCGCTGTGCTCGCCGAGGCGATTCGGGCATATTTTCGTAGCGATCTCTACCGGAACCTGGATGAAACCAGGCGGGAGATTCGCGATTACGCCAACGAGCGGTACTCATGGGCGATCGTGGGAGAGATGCTGGACCGGGTTTATCGACGAATTCTGTCAAACTGAATGGGATAACTGAGGCACAAATGTGCGTGTCATGAACCGAGTTCTAACTACGGGAGGGAAAACTAGCGGCTCCCTTTGAACGAATGAGAATAGCCTATATAGCGAACTATCAGGGGCCCACTTTGCTGAAGCGCCGTCCGATCGTGGGAAATCTGAGCTTGGCAGCTAATGTGAAGATAGGCCTCGTAGCTGAATTGCTTAGAAATAAGTCGCATTCTGTGGAGATTTTCTCACAGGGGGAAGTGATAGACCATGCATTCAAATTCTATCCCGGGTTTCAGGAACGTGAACTCTTCGATGAGAATATTCCGGTGTATTATGGCGCGGCATTTCCGCTCAAATTTGTTAATGGAGTAGCATCTAGTAACAGCCTCCTTCAGATCTTCAAAGCGCGGCACCAAGTTGCGCCCTTTGACATGATGATAATTTATAACGTCAAACCAGCGCAGATTCTTTGCGCTAATTATGCGATCCGGCGTCTGCGCTTACCTGTTATTCTGGAATACGAAGATGACGCTTTCGTAAGCGTGGCCGGAAAAATAGAGAGCGGCTTCAAAGTAAGGCTGCAACTATCCGTCGTGAGAAATCTCTTCAACCTGGTTTCTGGTTGTATCGGCGTATCGCCGCATCTGCTGAGGCAACTGCCACCTTCGATACCCAAGCTACTTTTACGCGGGGTAGTGAGCGATGAAATTGCGAATGGAACAAAGCCCGCCGTAGTCGCTCGGAGGAACCGGATCGTGTTCTCGGGTACCCTTTTTGAAACCAAGGGCGTCGAACAGCTGATACAAGCTTGGACAATGGTCGGGCTTCCGGACTGGGAACTGCATATCGCCGGTGACGGCAACCTGCGCGATCGACTGCATCGGCTGGCAGCAGAGGGCCGGGGGATAGTGTTTCATGGGTTGCTGGACCGGCTCGAGAACGCTCGGTTGCTTTGTTCGGCTAAAATTGCTATCAATCCACATGACGTTAGCGAGACACCGGGCAACGTCTTTGCGTTTAAAATTGTCGAGTACCTAGCAGCGGGCGCGCACGTGATCAGCACTCGCATGGGCACGCTGGATCCGGCACTCGAGGGGGGCATCAGCTACATGCCGGACAACAAGGCTGAGACGATCGCCACGACACTCAAGCAGGTGATAGAAAGCTGCTCCTACGAGCGCAATGCATCGCGAGCGGCATTGCAAACTTACGGTCCACAGACCGTTGCGAACTCCTTGGACAATTTGGTTATGGAGCTGGCGTCCAGGAGGAACAACTCGGATGGTGCTAGCGCAGCCTTATCGTCAAGCGCAGCGCGCGCAATTCTTAAGGGATAAGCTGGTAAACTAAAATGAGCGTCGCCCTGGTCAGTGGATCAGCAGGTCTGATCGGTTCGGAAACCTGCAAAAAGTTCCATACCGAGGGATTCGATATCGTCGGAATTGACAATGATATGCGATCCCATTTTTTCGGTCCGGAGGCGTCGACTGCTATGGCTCGGATGGAGTTACAAAAGTCGTTGAAGAGGTACCGGCACGAGGACATGGACATCTGTGATAACGGGCGGATCGACAGTTTGTTTGGTGCGCTTGGCCGAGATGTTAAGGTCGTGATTCACACCGCCGCCCAGCCTTCGCACGATTGGGCTGCGCGCAATCCGCACATGGACTTTCACGTTAACGCGCTTGGCACATTGAACTTGCTGGAGGCGACGCGCCGGCATTGCCCCGAAGCCGTCTTCATTTTCACCAGCACTAATAAGGTCTACGGTGATACTCCCAATCAGCTGCCGCTAGTGGAATTGGAGAAATCTTATGAAATTGATCACTCGCATCCATATCACTCAGGGATTGACGAGATGATGTCTATCGACCGGAGCAAGCACTCCTTATTTGGTGTTAGCAAACTTGCTGGCGATCTGCTTGTCCAGGAATATGGGCGTTATTTCGGAATGAAAACCGTTTGCTTTCGTGGTGGGTGCCTAACTGGCCCTGCACATGCCGGTACGGAGTTGCACGGCTTCCTCGCCTACTTAATGAAATGTACAGCGACAGGCCTTCCTTACCGTGTTTTCGGTTATAAGGGCAAGCAGGTGCGGGACAACATTCACAGCCACGACTTGGTTAATGCCTTCTGGGAGTTCTTTAAAGCGCCGCGTTCTGCCGAAGTTTATAACATCGGCGGTGGACGTCATTCCTACTGCTCGATGTTGCAAGCGATTGACGCATGCGAAAAAATCAGCGGTCGAAAGCTGAACTGGAGCTACGTGGAAGACAATCGATTGGGCGACCATGTATGGTGGGTCAGTAGTGTCGCGAAGTTCCGGCGGCACTATCCCGAATGGAACTACCAGTACGATCTTCACAGGATCCTTGATGAAATTCACGATGCTGTTCGGGCGATCCAGTAATCGTTCGTGCTATGCGAGCCCTGTTTTTGTCCCACAGGCGACGAGGTTTGACGCTCAATTTAGATGTAGTTATTTGTACAACGCGCGGATGCTTGGAGGATTTCCTGGCTTCGTGACTGCGACACAACGCAGCTGTGTTATAAGCGGGACGAAAAACGCAATGTCCTCAATAGCGTCTGATTTAAGTGCGTGACTAGGAACAGCTATACTGAGGCGGGGCTTACGTGGACGTATTAATTATCAAGCTAGGTGCTGCGGGAGACGTTGTCCGTACGACGCCGTTGTTGAGGAGACTCGACGGGGCGACTAGCTGGATCACCGCAGAGAAGAATCTCGCGCTACTCGATGGGATCGATCGAGAAGTGCGATGTGTCTCATGGGAAAATCGGAATCGGGTCGCAGATACAGCTTATGATCTGGTGATCAATTTGGAGGATGATCGAGAGTCGAGTTCCTTTTTGAAGCAATTGAAGTTCAAACAACTCTTCGGCGCTCACCTGAACGAAGACGATCAGCTGACTTATACTTCAGATTCGCGCGCCTGGTTCGACTTAAGCCTGATTAGCGTGCATGGGCGAGAAAAGGCCGATCGACTTAAGCTTTTAAACCGCCGCACGTATCAGGAATTGATCTTTTCAGGCCTAGGTCTCGAATTTAAGGGCGAGACGTATTATCTGCCACCGTCGCGAGCGACAGATCTGGAAGGGGATGTGGCCATTTCATCCACTGCTGGACCGGTCTGGCCAATGAAACAGTGGGCGTATTACGATCAGCTGAAAAAGGAATTACAAGCAACCGGTTTAAAGGTAAACGTCCTTCAAAATCGACCTAGCTCGCTTGAGCACTTGGCTGATGTGCAAGGCCACCGTTGTCTTGTCTCCGGTGACAGCTTGCCCATGCATCTGGCACTAGGCAGCGGCGTGCGATGTGTTTCCATTTTCACCTGCACTAGTCCCTGGGAGATATACGGATACGGATTACAAGAAAAGGTCATCTCGCCTGTTTTGGAAAAGTTTTTCTATGCACGCGGCTACGATGCGAGCGCAACTACGGCGATCAACGTTGATGAAGTATTCAGCGCCGTGATGAACCAGCTCAACGCCGCCGCACCAGCCGCAAAAGCCATGGTGAGCCCACGTAATCAAGCATCACAAGCAACCGTCCCGGCACAAGTTCCGCCGAGCTAAGCGTCGATTGAGAAAGCCAGCATGCCTACGGTTTCGGTTATAATCCCTACGTTTAATCGGAGTAAGCTCGTTGTAAATGCAATCCAAAGTGTCCTTTGTCAGACCTATCAAGATTATGAGATCATTATTGTTGACGACGGATCTACCGACGACACGGTCGAGGCACTCAAACCGTACATGGACCGCATCCGGTACGTGTACCAAGCGAATCTTGGAGCGAGCGCGGCACAGAACAGGGGATTACAACTGGCAAGAGGCAAGTGGATCTCGATTCTGGCATCCGACGACCTGTGGCTTCCCACGAAGCTTGAGGCTCAATTGAACGCTGTAGCCAGCCTTGGCAAAGACTTTGGGGCGTGCTTTACAAATTGCGATTTCTTTGGAAACACAGATGTCACACCATCTGCGTTTGAACTGGCGGGGTTGCATGAGGAGCTGCCCTTCGGTCCGCTGGAGGAACCTTTCAAAGTCATTTTAGCGCCGCATGCGGCAATCTACGTTCAGAGCCTACTGGTCTTACGCTCGTTGGTGGAATATCCCAATGGATTTGATGAACGTATAGTCGTGTCAGAAGATACAGATCTACTGTTCAGGTTAGCGTTCAAAACAAAAATTTGTTTCGTGAACGAACGCCTAGTCAGGATCGATAGGACGCCGTCCCGGGAAGTGGGCCTGATGGAGCTCTTCTCCAGGAGCGATGATCGTGCATTCGGTTCGAGAGAGCACATATTTCAGAAATGGATTTGCCTACCAGGGAATATGGATCCGGAGCTTCGCCAGAGGCTTAAGGAAATGCTTAAGCTCCTATACTACCACTGGCTTGTGGCAAAGCTATATCGCTTCCGATACGTGAAGGCCTTTGAGATTGCCAGGAGAATAAAAGCGACAGGAGACAGCAACAAGATGATATGTCGGACGCTTGCTTCTCGAGTAAAAAGGAAGATATCTTCCCTCATCAATCAGTTCCATAGTAGCTGATACCACATGCGAAGAGGCGCACGGCTATAATTACTAAATCTGGGTTGTGCCGATTGAATTCAACAGCTCGAAAGTGCAACGAGCTTTTCGACTGGGAGAGGGTCCAACCGGCACTGATGAATATTGAGAGAAGCGAATATTATTCACAAGCGTGCATTTAGCCAAACCAGGACATTCGCAAATCGGATCATCATGACCAACAACAGTTCCAGTGTCAGTAACGGCGAGGAAGTATTCGTTAGGGTGACTGGGCCGGAAAGAATCGAAGGAGACCGGCCGAGGAAAGCGACCGACCCGAATGAGAAACACCT
Source organism: uncultured Verrucomicrobiae bacterium (assembly GCA_963789045.1). Taxonomy (GTDB): domain Bacteria; phylum Verrucomicrobiota; class Verrucomicrobiia; order Chthoniobacterales; family UBA10450; genus CAWBIP01. The sequence continues at coordinate 14,802 of CAWBIP010000007.1, read as the reverse complement.
TTGCACTGATCACCTCCTGGGCGATCTCAAGGGCCGGACGATTTCCGGAGCTTTTATCACGACCGCGTCCCAGGGAACCCAGTTCCTGTTAAACCTCGCGTTCATCATGGTGCTGGCACGTCTGCTGACACCCAAGGATTTCGGCCTCTATGCCATGGTCACCACAGTCACAGGTTTTCTGTGGATGTTTCAGGATGCCGGGCTCTCGACGGCCACAGTGCAGCGGCAGCAGATTACGCACGCACAGGTGTCCAATCTGTACTGGGTAAACATCGGCGTGGGTGGTGTTACTACGCTGCTCGTCGCTGCCTTGTCGCCGGTAGTCGCGTGGTTCTTTCGCGAACCGCGGCTTGTAGGTATCACGCTCGTGCTCTCAGGTACCTTTCTGTTTGCGAGTTCGACGGTTCAATACATTGCGCTGTTGAACCGGCAGATGCGTTTCGGCGCGATCGCGATCATCAATATTGTTTCCCTCCTTACCGGTTATCTGACTGGCGTTGGCATGGCTCTTTTGGGATATGGCTACTGGGCTCTGGTCTGCGCCGCTGTAATGCAGGTCGCCCTCAGGCTTGCGCTAGCGTGGTTATTTTCGGGGTGGCGACCTAAATTACCCTCCCGCAACACTCAAACCTGGCATATGTTGACGTTTGGCGCCAATATTACCGCGGGGAGCCTCATATACTCGCTCGCCCGTGGCGCGGACAACCTTTTGATTGGCCGGTTTTTTGGTGCCGCGGCGGTAGGTTTGTATTCCAGGGCCTCCATCCTTCTCATCCGGCCGCTGGAACAATTCACCATACCGATCAATGCCGTGTTGGTTCCGGCACTATCGCGACTCCAGACTGAACCTGACCGGTACCGTCGCACATTTCTTCGCGTTTACGAAGCCTTGGCGCTGACAAGCTTCCTGTCCACTGGCCTGCTTCTAGCTCTTGCTCGTCCCGTGACGCTCGTTGTGCTTGGGCCGAAATGGGAACAGGCAGCGCCTATTTTCGCTGGCTTTAGCATTGCAGCGCTTTGCATTCCACTGGCAGGGGCTTCAACCTGGCTGTTTCAGACTCAGGGGCGCGGCAAAGATTGGTTAATTAATAGTGTGCTGGGTTCTTGTATCACGGTTGGCTCGTTTGTTGCCGGTCTCCCGTTTGGTCCTGTCGGGGTTGCCATAGCCTATTCCGTTGCCGGGCTTTTTATCGGCGTGCCTATTCTTTTCTATTTTGCCGGACGGCAGGGACCTGTCACTACGGCAGATTTATGGACCGTGGTCTTTCGCTACCTTCCCCTTTGGATAGTTGTCTGCGGCGTGACATGGCTGGTGCACCTCCTTTTCGTGACCTCCGCCCCGTTAGTACAATTGCTCGTCTGCGCCCCCGTTGGCCTTCTGGCTGGAGCGATCTTAATTTGTGTTGTACCCCCAATGCGTCGAGTGGCGTTTTCCCTGGTTGATATTCTGCGAGACTAAAATCCCGTGCCAGTTTCTTCGATGCAAAATAGTGTTGCTTCGTCTCGCCCATTGACACAGGCGACACCGGTCCGTGCGATGTGGGGCGTGTTTGATCGCAAGGAGCGATGGTCGCTTTCGTGGCGGGGCCGGCTGATCGTCGCTTCCGCTGTGTTGGTAGTCGGCGCTCTGGTTTTCAAAGGCGTTTATCCATTTCTAGCGATAACCCATCGTGCCAATGCAAATATCCTGGTGGTCGAAGGCTGGATACACGAATATGGAATTCGGGCGGCAGTAAAGGAATTTCGAAGTAACCACTATGAACACGTCTTTGCGACGGGCGGACCGGTGGTGGGCTCTGGAGGATACATCAATGATTTCTACACCTCTGCCAGTGTGGGCGCGGACCTTTTGAAGAAATGCGGCCTTCCAGATCAGCGCGTGCAGATGGTTCCTTCCCGTGTGATGGATCGCGACAGAACCTACGGGTCGGCCGTTGCGCTGAGGAACTGGTTTCGCGACCACAATATGGCCGTCTCCAGCATCGATGTTGTTACCGAAGATTTACACGCGCGCCGGACTCGCCTCCTCTTTCAGAAAGCCCTTGGTGATAAAGTTGCCGTAGGCGTCATTGCAATTCCAAATCCGGACTATGATGCCACGCGCTGGTGGCGTTATAGCGCGGGATTAAAGGAAGTCGTAAGCGAAGCAGCCGCCTACGCGTACGCAAGGCTGCTCTTTTATCCTTCGGCTTCTTCACAGGAACAAAAGAGCGCGAGAGACTCGCAAACAACTCGATGATCTATCGCGTAACCAGTTCAATCCCGCAGAGGTCGCTCTGCCGTGGCCTTGCAAGACTGGTATCTCCGGAACACGACGAAGTTCTGCAAGCGTTGCAGCAGCGACTCTTTGCAACGAAACGGCGCCGTGCTCCGATGCTGAGTAAAGAATTTGCTGCATCTGGCCATTGGGGCTTTCGAAATAAATGACCCCACGAGAAAAATTTCCTTGCCATGGCAATTGATTCGGATATGAAGGCGGGCGGCGTATCGCCAGGAACGATAAGCCGAAATTATGAAGGTGTCGGGAAAAATCCTTCTGTTTATCCTTATTTCGAGTGGCTTTGCCGGCCCGCGCTGCGGAGCTGCGGTTTGCCATTCCGACGGCAGCGCAGCCAGCGTGCAGGCCTGCCATAATAGTGCGAGTGAAGGTGACACAATCACGATCCCAGCCGGGACATTCACGTGGTCGGCCCATGTTACCATTAGGAAGGGCATCACGATTCAGGGGCAGACGACAGTCAATTCGGATACGGGGGTCTGCAACGATCAAACTGTTCTACTGGACAATCTTAATCCTAATATGCCTGGCGGGGAAGGATACTTCCACTGCAGAGTGAATGCGGGGCAATCACTTCGCATTACTGGCCTTACCTTCAAGGCGGGCACCACGACGACTAAGTATAATGGAGCAATACGGGTTGGAGGAAACTCAAATCAAGTGCGCCTCGACCACCTGCATTTCACCAATCTTTACAATACCAATTACATTGCCATATACGGCACCATCTATGGGGTAGCCGATCACGTCGTGGAAGATCATATACCGGGCCAACTGGGGCAGCAAAAAGTCTTTAACGGCGCAGGGTCTGGTGGCTATGGCGATGAGGTATGGTCTCAACCGGCTGGCTACGGCGGCCCTGACTTCTTTTTCTTTGAGGATTGGTATGTAAACAATAACCTCGGTGAGCCTTTCTCGGCGAGCGGCGGATGGGATGCCAACACAGGCGGTAAATTCGTCATAAGGCATTGCCATCTCTATAACGTTGAAATCCTCTGCCACGGAACAGAAGGCTCGAGAGCGCGCGGCGGCAGGGCGCAAGAGATTTACAACAATGACTACCACTGGAGCTATTTGACTGCGATGGACGGAATTCGCTCTGGCACATTGGTCGTGCACGACAACAGCTACGATGGCATCGAGCCACAAGGATACGGCTTACAGGCGTATCGAAGGATTTTTGGTTACGATAGCATTTGGAAAGGCGCAACCGGGGCAAACGCGTGGGATTACAACGTCACAGAGCCGAATGGGACTCACGTTGACGGGCATCCACCGTATCTGTTTGAAAGCGGCACGACGACTTCAGTTGTAAACGGCTCTGGTCAGAGCGGCAGTATCACAGACACCACGAAAAAATGGACGACGAACCAGTGGGCAACCTATGAGTTACGCAGGCCATCTGATGGAGCAACCTGGTTAATCATTTCAAACACCAACAATACTCTGAATCTCAACCAATGGGGTGACCCTTGCTGCATACAAAATTGGGCAGTTGGACAGACTTACGAGATTCGTAGGGTCTTGATCGTGATGGATCAGCCTGGAATGGGGGCTGGCGACCTGATTAGCGGGGCTAATCCTACTCCCACATGGCTGCATCAGATAAGAGAAGGTTGCTACTCGTGGAACAACATTTATACGCCCAATGGACACCACATAAACTGGCGACCGTCGTCTCCCGAGTTACTTGAAGGCCGCGATTACTTCAGCAACACGGCGCTGCCCGGTTATACACCATACACTTATCCGCATCCGCTAGTATCAGGCGTCGAGGGGGCGTCCACTGACTTTGTCCTTTACAATGCGAGTACGCAACAAACAGTGATTTGGTACATGCACAACAACATTCATGTCTCGGGATCTCATGGTCCGACTCTTCCTGCGGGCTGGAGCATTGTGAGTGTGGCGGACTTTAATCGCGACGGCCATCCAGATTACCTTCTGTTGAATTCCACCACACTCCAGACGGTGATCTGGTATCTATCTGGAGTCACGCATATCGGCAGCAACCACGGTCCGACACTGCCCAGCGGCTGGCAATTCGTGGCGACCGCTGACTTTAATGGTGATGGCTATCCGGATCTTGTCCTTTACAACGCGATCACGCGACAAACAGTGATTTGGTACATGCACAACAACATTCATGTCTCCGGCCGGTATGGCCCGACTCTTCCTGCGGGCTGGAGCTTGGTGGCCGTGGCGGATTTTAACGGGAGTGGACAGCCGGACTATCTGCTGTTCAATCCGATCACGGGTGATTCTGTGATATGGTATTTGTCTGGGACCACGCATACCAGCGGCAGGTATGGGCCAACGGTTACGGAGGGATTTAACTTGTTGGGAGTGGCCGATCTCAACCAGGACGGCAAGCCTGATTATGTGCTGTTCAATCCCGGCACTGGCCAAACAGCGATTTGGTACATGAACAACCAACATCTCATTGGCACCGCTCTCGGTCCCGTTCTTCCCGCCGGCTGGAGCCTGGTCGCGCCGTGAGGTGGGTGCTCGAGGCTACGCTATGGCCCGATTATAGATTATTGATGCTACAACGGTAAGGGTTCCGCTCTGCAGCTTGGGTGCCGATGAGATCCGTAGCAGCATTTGTGGTCCTTATTTTGAACTGCTTTTCCCGCGTTTGCGGCGGTTTACCATTTTGAAGAATCGGCGGCGAGCCTGCAGGGTTTGTATAACAGGGCGTTAAACGGCGATAAATCACGCTCTAGCCTTGCAACCTTTACTTGATTACGTCTTCTCGCCTACTCATTATCGTGAGCGCGGATGGGGGAAGTTATCGGAAAGGCGCAGCATTCCCGCACAGCAAGTGGCCGAGCCGCAGGTTATGACTCGCCGAGTGGAGCGCAAATTTTGGTAAGCTTGGTTTTTTGACCGCCGCATTTTAAAAGATTATTTCGGCTATGATTCCAGTGTGGCAAAACGGAAGTGACTAAATGATTACATTCGACGAGAAAACATGGGAGGCCGCCGCCGACGTGTCAGGAGAGGTGATGAAGCCGCGCATTTTCATGCCGACTGCTCGAGGATTTAAGAAGAAAGCGTTCTACTGCGCTCAATATGAAGCACAGGATATTCTTTTGGACGTCGCCGACGTCGACCTGATTCCTCTTGAGCCAGGTCGCGGCTATAAGTTTAAGGAGGCCTGGCAGAGAAGGCTGCTGTTTCGGGACGTCACAAGAAAGCTGATATTCGCGAATCCCGGACTGCATAAGGTTCGTCTTACCCAAGAATATGACTTGTTCCTGGTGATGTGCCAGATGGAGCATGATTTTCTTAACATCAGCGCCATCGAGGGGTGGCAAGATCATTGCAGAACCTCAGTTTGCTGGATTCAGGAGATGTGGGCCGCGCGCATACCCTTGTACAAATATTGGATTCATTCCCTTCGACGTTTTGATCACATATTTGTGAGTGCCCGGGGCAGTGTTGCCGCGCTGTCTGATGCCATTGGCCGGCCTTGCCGATGGCTTCCCGATGCGGTGGATACCCTAAGATTCACCCCGTATCCGAACCCCCCTGCACGTGTCATTGACGTCTATAGTATTGGCCGGAGAACAGAGGAAATCCACCGGGCACTGCTTAAGGCGGCAGGGCGTTCGGACATCTTCTACGTGCATGACACTTTCGTAGGTTCGATGTCCGACGTGCTCAACTATAGGGAACACCGGGATTTCTTATCGAATATGGCGAAGCGAAGCCGGTTTTTTGTGGTGGCCCCTGGAAAAGTGGGGATTCCGGGCGAAACCGGGGGCCAAGTCGAAATTGGCGCCCGCTACTATGAAGGAGCATCGGCAGGCACTGTGCTGATCGGACACGCGCCAGAATCCGAGGCGTTCCGAGAACTGTTCCCATGGCAGGATGCCGTCATCTCCCTGCAAGCCGATGGATCTGATGTCATAAAGGTGCTTTCCAGTCTTCAGGCTGAACCCGAACGGATTTCCGCGATTAGCCGCAGAAATGCGGCGGAAGCCCTGTTGCGACACGATTGGGTCTACCGATGGAAGGAAATACTCAGGGTTGCCGGGATTGAACCCTCGCCCAGAATGAAATTGCGTGAGCAGCGCTTAAGAGATTTGGCTGAACTCCCGCGCTTGTTGACGACCCACCAATGAAAAATGAGGCTAGGGCAGGGGCTAAAAACTCATATATCGGGGTCACGCATGAGGCATTGAGTGGGGTAAGGACAGTCATGCGGTCCGGCGCCAGACGCCTGCGCCCATGAGCACTGTTGCCAACCGAAGAAAAATTGCTCTTTTCGGGACCTTTGGAACGGGCAACCTCGGCAATGAATGTACGCTACAAGCGATGTTACTCGACATCCGCAAGCGTGTGCCGAATGCCCAGGTGACGTGCATCTGTGCAAGTCCCGAGGAGACGGGATCGACGTATGGTATCCGTGCTTTGGCAATTCGTGAAATGCCACTGCGGGCAACGAACAACCGCGCCTGGAGATTGCTGAGAAAGATCTGTGTTGGAATTCCAGTGGAGCTGTTGAGATGGTTCAGCGTCATCAAACGCCTGATGGGCACCCACATGCTCATTATGACAGGAACGGGAATGCTGTCCGATTATGGTATTGGTCCTCTTGGTTTGCACTATGATATACTGAGATGGTCTGTTGTTGCGAAGCTGTGCCGGTGCAAGTTGCTCTTTGTGAGTGTCGGAGCCGGTCCCTTACGCCATCCCCTCGCCAGGCTCTTCGTGAAGACAGCCTTGAGGTTGGCGGCCTACCGATCCTACCGAGATAGTTTCTCGAAAGAATACCTCAAAAGCATCGGCTTTGATACTGATGATGACCCCGTTTATCCCGACTTGGCGTTCAGCTTGCCTGAAGGCATGTTTCCCGATGATCAGGATAACGAGCATAAAGATGCCCCGATTGGGGTCGGGCTGATAACCCATTACGTTCAACGTTCGCTCTTAGACGACGTTGAACAGATTTACCGCGAATATACAACGAAGATGGCCAGTTTCATAGGTTGGCTACTTGAACATAATCGTACTGTACGGTTGCTGATAGGCGATGTAGTGTGCGACAGTCGCGTGCGGACAGACCTTAGGACTTTGCTGGAGCGAAGGGGATTGACCTACGAAAAGTCCAATATCATAGACGAGCCCCCCGGCTCTTTTGAAGAGCTGCTTTCACAACTGGCGAGGACGAAAGTGGTGGTTGCTAGTCGATTCCACAATTTGCTTTTGGCTTTGATGCTTGGCAAACCCGCTTTGGCCATTTCGTTTCATGAAAAAGATGATTCGTTGATGACCGCAATGGGCTTACAGGAATTCTGTCAGGATATTGCAAACTTGGACGTTTCCGCATTAATAGAACAATTTATCAGGCTCGAAGAAAATGCGGACCGTGTGCGTCAGGAGATCAGGCGTAAGGCAAAAGACTACCGCAGGGAGTTAGATCAGCAGTACAGTTGTATTTTCGATGAAATCGGATCGGATCTGACACAGGTAACAAAGGACGGTGGCGCGGTATGAGATTTGGTGACACGAAGCCACCAGGGAGCCAGTGAAGCAACCTGTGTCGCGGCACCATGCCCTTGCGCAGCCCCCGGTCGCCGACCTCAAGCGTAAATCCGTGGTGGGAGGTTTCGCTGCCGTCTCGGCGCAGGGTGCGAAATTTGTCGTGCAGACGGCAACGATGATGGTATTGGCGCGGTTGCTTTCGCCGGAAGATTTTGGACTACAGGGAATGGTGATGGTGGTAATCGGTTTTCTCGGGCTTTTCAGGGACGCCGGCTTGGGGATGGCGACGGTTCAACGGCTTGAGGTTACGCACGAGCAGACTTCGACCCTGTTCTGGATCAACAGCGCGTTCGGCGCAATACTGGCTACACTCTGCGCGGCTCTCGCTCCGGTCCTGGTGGCCTTCTATCACGAGCCTCGCTTGTACTGGATCGCGGTCGTCTCGGGAGCTATGTTTCTGTTCAACGGGCTGTCAGCCCAGCACAGCGCCTTGCTCCAGCGGGGTATGCGATTTGTGACGCAGGCAAAGATCGACGTGTTGTCCCTTGCGGTCGGCTCGGGGACGGGCGTAGTTATGGCATTGCTCGGTTGCCGTTACTGGTCCCTGGTGGGCATGGCACTGGTCAATTCAATCGTTGGCGCCGCCGCCGTCTTGCTTGCTGTCCGCTGGCTCCCTGGCCCTCCATCCCGCCGGTCCGGTATCCGGGGGATGCTCCATTTTGGGGGATTGGCCACCTGTAACAGTTTCGTCGTATTCCTGGCTTGGAACGCTGAAAAACTGCTCCTGGGTCGCTTTTGGGGCGCGGACGCGCTCGGACTGTATGGGCGCGCATTTCAACTGGTCACTTTGCCGGTACAACAATTGAACACCGCTGTCACCGGCGTGGCTTTCCCTGCACTTTCGCGAATTCAGCATGATGCCGAGCGCCTTGCCAGATCTTTCCTGAGAGGCTATTCGCTGCTCATATCTTCGACCATTCCAATCACTGTCACTTGCGCACTGTTTGCGGAGGAGATAGTCCGTGTCGTGCTCGGCCCGAAATGGATGGAGGCGACTCCGATCTTCAGGCTGCTAGCCCCCGTCGCGGTGGTCTTCGCAGTGGCCAACCCATTCTCGTGGCTGGTCATGTCCACAGGCAGGGCCGGCAGAGCGTTGAGTATCAGCACCGCGACGACGCCGTTCGTTATCGTCGGGATCGTGTTGGGTCTGAGTTATGGACCCAAAGGAGTCGCTCTAGGATACTCGTTGGCAATGACGCTGCTGATCATCCCGATCGCGGCTTGGTCCAAACACGGTACAGGAATCACCTGGGCGGACCTTTGGGAAGCGACCAAACCACCCTTCCTATCTGGTTTGCTCGCAGGTGCGGCAGGCTTGCTCGTGAAGTTTGCGATCTGTGGCAGGTTGACACCAATGCCTTGTCTGGCCGTGGGGCTTGCTGTTGTTTTAGGCATTTACGCATGGGTTCTTTTGATTGTCCTGAGGCAAAAGCACGTGTACTTGGATCTGCTCCACCAGCTATTACCAGGGCGTGAACCAAGACAAGAAGGAGACGTGGAACGGGCCGTGAAACTGCCGTGAGCGTCAGGGAGCGCAAGGTAGAGCTATCGTGGAGCTCTGGATTATGAAGCTGCTCCGCGATTTGCCACTGAGACACGCCTGTTTCATGTCGGACGGTTCGAACTGGTCTTCAAGGATCCGTTCATAGCGGTTGATCGTGATAAGCGACCACGCATATCATCCAATCTTGACTAAGGCGGCCCGCTTCCACGTCTTGGGAAAGTCTCCAGCCGGCTTTTATCTGCGACTGAATAAGCGAATATGGAGGTGCCTCCCTTCTCGGGTGCGCAATTTGTATCCCGTGCGTTCCTACGGGGCGTGGTTACATAGCTTGGTTTGCCTCAGTGCGAGCCGCCAGCAGTATTTCGGCACATTCTTCCTGCGGAATCGTCCGGCGCTCGAATTGATGCGCCGCCTCGCTCGGCAGAGAGAACACGGCTCTACCTTGAAAATTGCCGTCCTGGGTTGCAGTATCGGGGCCGAAGTTTATTCAATCCTCTGGACCATCCGCTCGGCACGGCCGGACTTAAAAGTCCTATTGGAAGCCGTGGATATCTCGAAAGAGATACTGAGCTTCGCCGAGAAAGGCATTTACTCTCCCAACACCTCCCAGCCGGTAAATGCTTCGATTTTTGAACGATTGACCGCGACTGAGATGATTGCACTGTTTGACTGGGAAGGGGATCAAGCCAATGTTAAATCGTGGCTCAGAGAAGGGATCACGTGGCAGCTTGGGGATGCCGCTGACCCGAAACTCATAAACATTCTTGGGCCTCAGGACATGGTAGTCGCGAGCAATTTTCTCTGCCACATGGCCCGAACCGATGCTGAAAAGTGTCTGCGTAATATAGCACGACTAGTTAGTCCCGGAGGATATCTTTTTGTTTCAGGAGTGGATCTGGACGTTCGAACAAAGGTCGCACTTGACCTAGGCTGGGAGCCGGTGCGGGAGTTGATAATGGAAATCCACGACGGGGATTATTCTGTCCGAGCCGACTGGCCCTGGGAGTGGTGGGGGCTCGAGCCTCTCAACCGAAAGAGGCACGATTGGCAAACCCGTTATGCTGCCGCGTTTCGGATTGGTAGTCCGGAACGCCGGTGACTTGGTGCTACTCCCACAATGGTTAAGCAGACCGGGGATAAAGCGCTCGATACGTTCTCGTGCGGCACCCACGGCGTGTCGGGTGGGATGGTGTAAGCCGTTCTCGAATTGCACCGTCATGCTAAGGCCGCAACAGATATTGACTTATAACATTTCGCGAACAATGTGTCTTTTTTGGCACTGGGTCTGCTACCTTGCTGGTGGATACACAGCCGGCCTAAGCCCTCGCAAGATAAAACGGGGCGCAGTGATATCGAGTACGGACGCTTGAAAGCTTTATCTTCCATTTCTTCGCTTGTCGCTGCAGGTTTGTGGAGCGCGATTGTTCCAACAAACGCGCAGGTCAACGTAACCCAGTATCACAACCATAGTTCGCGTGATGGCATTTATGTCGATTCAGCCTTCACGCAATCGGCTGCCGCTAACCTAACGCGCGACTTAAACTTCGACGGTACGATCGTAGGCAACGTTTACGCGCAACCGCTTTACATCGAGGGCGGTCCAAGCGGCCCCATGATCATTGCGGTCACCGAATCGAATAATGTGTATGCACTCAACGCGGTGAACGGCACCATTATCTGGCAGCGAAATGTAGGCGCTCCGGTGCCAGCAAACGATCTCTCCTGCACTGAGGTCGGCTCCATGGGGATCATCGGCACGCCTGTTGTCGATCTTGCTTCACGGGCGCTCTTTTTGGACGCAATGACGACACCCGATGGCGGCACGACCATCAAACATTACATCATTTCACTTAATGTGGACACGGGCGCCATCAATGCCGGCTGGCCGGTGGACGTGGAGCTGACAGCCCAATACAACGGCACGGCCTTCACTGCAGCGATCCAACAACAACGACCGGCGCTCGCCATCGTGGGCAACATTCTTTATGTTGGGTATGGGAGTATGGATGATTGCAGACCGTTATCATGGCTGGCTGGTGGGAGTGCCGATCAATAATCCAGCCAGCGTAACGGCATGGGCCGCCGGCGCCATCGGCAACGTTAGTATATGGGGCGGCTCTATATGGGGAGTTGGCGGCATCGCCAGTGACGGCACCAATCCGTTTGTTACTACCGGTAACACTCAGTCTTCACTGGAGGGATCTGGTGCGGCGGCGAAGCAGTGATTCGTTTTCAACCGGGCCCGATTTTTAGCGGCAATCCCAGCGATTACTGGGCACCTACCAATTGGCTCCAACTCGACAATGACGACCTGGACTTGGGTGGCTCAGGTCCGTTGCTGGTGGACGTGCCCGGCGCGACGCCATCCAGCCTCGTGGTTGCGCTTGGGAAAGATGGCAATGCCTATCTGCTTAATCGCAGTAACCTCGGCGGCATCACTGCGCCGGTAGCCTCCTTCCAGGTTACCGTTCAAGCGATCACCCAGGGGGCGGCCACCTACCGTACTAACCAGGGAACGTATGTCGCTTGTCGCGCTAGCCAATTACGAGCTCTCGACTTTCCGCATTACTGCAACCAATCCACCTACTATCGTCCAGAGATGGAGTGTGAACCGGACGGGGGGCACGGATGCGGCTCGCCTTTCGTCACCTCGACTGACGGGACTAATAACATGATTGTCTGGGTAGTTGGGACGGCGGAAAGCGGCAGCCTGGGTGACCAGCGCTTACATGGTTACGACGGAGATACCGGTGCTGTTGTTTATGCCGGTGGCGGCGCGAATGAATTGATGGCGGGCACGCACTCATACAGCACTACCGGCATTGTGGCCCGCGGGCGCATCTACGTTGCTACTGATAACAAAGTCTATGCTTTTAAGCTACCGGTAGGAACGCCTACACCTACACCAACGCCGACTGCCACCCCCACGGTATCCTAACCCCACGCCGACACTGACTCCAACCCCAACAGCTACGCCGACGCCAACAACTAGTCCCACGCCTTCTCCAACACCTACCGCTACTCCCAGAGTAACACCCAGGCCGCCCCCGACGCCGCGTGGGCGACCGACCCCGCGGCCTCGGCCGCGGACCGGAATTCCCGGTGATGCGTGATTGGTGACGCGTGATTTTGAGAATTCGCGTGACAAGCACGGTTACAAATCAGCAAACGAGCGACCTACCCGGCTGATCATCTCGCTTCTTTCGAACAGGCGGCCAGAATCGTCTACCGACCTCAACGGGTGAACTGTAATGCCGACACCGGCGACATGGCGCAATGAGCTTCTCAAGGATGATCGCACCGACAAGGCAAGCATTGTCGGAAAACTTAACAAAGCGTTGTCTTTGCCCGCGCAAATTATTTGCCATAGCGCTTGACAAGTAGGCAGGCCATTGTGGTAGTCGGGAGGGCGGGAATAACGAGCACGGACGCTATGAAAGCTTTATCTTCCATTTCTTTGCTTATCGCTGCAGTTTTGTGGAGCGCGATTGTTCCAACAAACGCGCAGGTCAACGTTACCCAGTATCACAACCATATTTCGCGTGATGGGCTTTATATCGATTCGCCTTCACGCAATCGGCTGCGGCGAACCTAACGCGAGACTTAAACTTCGACGGCACGATCGTAGGCAACGTTTACGCGCAACCGCTTTACATCGAGGGCGGTCCAAGCGGCCCCATGATCATTGCGGTCACCGAATCGAATAATGTGTATGCACTCAACGCGGTGAACGGTACCATTATCTGGCAGCGAAATGTAGGCGCTCCAGTGCCGGCAAACTGATCTCCATTGCACTGAGGTCGGCTCCATGGGCGATCATCGGCACGCCTGTTGTCGATCTTGCTTCACGGGCGCTCTTTTTGAACGCAATGGCTACGCCCGATGGCGGCACGACCATCAAACATTACATCATTTCGCTTAATGTGGACACGGGCGCCATCAATCCCGGCTGGCCGGTGGACGTGGAGCTGACAGCCCAATACAACGGCACGACCTTCACTGCAGCGGTCCAACAGCAACGACCGGCGCTCGGCATCGTGGGCAACATTCTTTATGTTGGGTATGGGAGCATGGAAGATTGCGACCGTTTATCATGGCTGGCTGGTGGGCGTGCCGATCAATAATCCAGCCAGCGTAACAGCATGGGCCGCCGGCCCACTAGCGGCAACTACTTATGGTGGCGGCTCGATATGGGGAGTTGGCGGCGTCGCCAGTGACGGCACCAATCTGTTCGTTACCACCGGTAACACTGCCTTACTGGAGGGACCTGGTGCGGCGGCGAAGCGATGATTCGTTTTCAACCGGGTCCGATCTTTAGCGGATCTACAGCGATTACTGGGCGCCTGTACCCTGGTTCACGCTCGACAGTGACGACGCCGATCTTGGGTCCTCAGGCCCTTTGCTTGTGGACGTGCCAGGTGTGACACCGTCCCATCTCGTGGTTACGACTTGGGAAAGATGGCTATGGGTATCTGCTTGATCGCAGTAACCTCGGCGGGATCACGCTGCCGGTAGACTCCTTCAATATCACCACTCAATCAATCACCCAGGCGGCAGCCACTTACCTTACAACCCAAGGAACGTATGTTGCTTTTCGACATAGTTCCGATCAGAGCTCTCTACTTTTCGCATTACTGCAACCAGTCCACCTACTATCGATTCCCGGCATGGGGTGTGAACCAGACACTCGGATGCGGCTCACCTTTCGTCACCTCGACTGATGGCACTAATAACATGATTGTCTGGGCTGTAGGCACGGGCGGCGGCGACCAGCGCTTACATGGTTACAACGGAGATACCGGTGCTGTTGTTTATGCTGGTGGCGGCGCGAATGAATTGATGGCGGGCACGCGCTCATACAGCACTACCGGCATCGTTGCCCGTGGACGCATCTACGTTGCTACTGATAACAAAGTCTATGCTTTTAAGCTGCCGGGAGGAACGCCTACTCCTACTCCAACGCCGACTGCAACTGCAACTGCAACACCCACGCCGACTCCGCCTCCACCGACACCTACGCCAACTGCAACAAGGACACCAACACCAACGCCCACAGCGACGCGAACGCCAACAGCTACGCCGACATCGACCCCTACTCCTACACCGACACCGACTACACTTTGTCAACGATCAATGACGATCAACCATACCAAGGTTCCCAGCACGCAGTCCAATTTCACGGTACTGGTAAGCGTCACTGATCCTGCGCTTAAGACGATTGCCAACGGTGGCCACGTTGCGAATGCGAACGGATACGACATCGGGTTTTACGCCGACTCCGGGGGGACTACGAAGCTCAAGTGGGAAGTGGAGAAATACGATGGCACAATCGGCAACCTGATCGCATGGGTAAAGATCCCTTCCGTATCCAGTTCAAGCGATACGGTCTTTTACCTGATGTATGGCAATAGCGCGATCAATACAGACCAGTCCGATCCGCCCAATACCTGGGATTCAAACTTCAAGG
>CAWBIP010000006.1:0-15416 GCA_963789045.1 uncultured Verrucomicrobiae bacterium | reverse complement strand
AAATCGTCAGAACCGACTGGGTGAAATAGGCTAATTCAGAACAAAAATCAGAACAAGTCCGCTGATTTTCGCCCTCGTCAGTCACGTTCGTCGAAGGGGATTTTGCTTGTGCTGATACCCGCGACCGGCCAAAGGAGAAACCTTGTGAGAACCGCAGCACCCGAGCGGAAAACTGCGCGTCACCTAGGCGCTGTGGCCGACGAGAGAACAGAAACGAGAGTGTCGTCTTGGATTCGGTTTGGCAAATACGATTGCCCCGTGGTTTACGGATACTGGTCGGCTTCCTCGCGGTAGGCCTTGTGCTGTTCGTAAAGAGCAAGGCGCTGCTTTATTTTGCTATCGTTGGTCCACGACCTACTCATCTGCATAACTTCCCTTTGGTATTTAACTGCCTGATCGAAATCGCCAGCTTCGGCGTAGCGGCGGCGAGTGTATCGATGTTACTCCAATTTTGCCATTGCGATAACTCACACGCTTTGGTGGCAAGTTCTACCGCCTCCTTTCCATTGCGCACTCTTGCTTCGGGACATGTCGCACGAAGCCAGGCCAATGAATTCAAGGCAGTATCGAGCCTTGTCGACTTGGCGTGCATTGCTATTTGAAGGTCAGACAATGCGCGCGAGTAATCCTTCTTGCGCATGAATACGCCTGCGCGAGCAACATAGACTTTGGCAACGTTGGGGTCGAGTTGAAGCGCGGTATTGTAATCGCTGATCGCTTTGTCCAGCTGGCCTTGGCGATTGTAAATATTTGCCCGGTTCGTATAGCTCTCTACGAATTTCGGATTTAGCCTTGTCACGTGGTCAAGATCCGCGAGTGCTTCGCGCAATTTTTCCCGCTCCTTCAACTCTGCCGCGCGATTAAAATAAGCCTGCCACTGTTGAGGATTGAGTTTGATTGCTTCCGCGTAGTCCTTCATCGCATTTTCGCTATCGCCTTTGTGAGCCAGCACCAACGCCCTATCAACATAGGCTCCGGCGTTGTTGGGATCCAAGACAATGGCTTGGTTATAATCGTCCAAAGCCTTGTTGAGCTCGCCCTTGGCCTTATACGCGTTGCCCCGATTCATTGTCGCCACCGAAGCCCGGGCCGCGTCAACGTTCATTGCCAAGATCGCGCTATATGCAGCGATTGCTCGGTCGTACCCGCCCAGACCCTCGGCCATTGCCGCTTCCTGAAATAGTTTGTGAGGATCTCTTTCGCTTTGAGCGGCAAATTCACCAGCCCAAAGCTCCCACTGCTTCTCGCCAAACCATCGCAGATATTCGTTTGAGGCCCTTTCAATGTTTGAGTCTAAACGAAGTGCTTGTTGATAGTCACGCTCCTGTTTGTCGCGCTCGCCCTTGCGCGAATACAACTTGGACCGTTGGATGTACGCCATCGCATTGAACGGCGCGGTGACTATCGCTCCATCGAAACTGGCCAGCGCCCCGTCAAGATCGTTCATGGCCACACGGCAAAGGCCGCGGACTATTAACGCGTCGACGCTTTTCGGATCGCAGCGGACGGCCTCGTTCAGGTCCGCTAAAGCTTGGTTAAGTTCGCCCCTCTGCAAAAGGATTAATGCGCGATTGTAGTAAGCAGACTGGGAATTTGGATCGAGATGGATGGATTCGTTAAGATCGGCAATGGCCTTGTCCATTTCATTCTTGCGAAGATAGGCCCATCCTCGCCCAGCGTAAGAGTCACTGAGTTTACGGTTCAGTCGAAGCGCTTCTGTGTAATCGGCAATCGACTCGTCGTAGCGCCATTTAGAATTATAGGCTACGCCACGGCTTAGATAGACCAGCGCCCTCTGATAATCGCCAATGTTTTCCCGCAACGCTGCACTGTATCGCATGATCGCGGTGTCGTAATCCCCCAGAGCGAGCGCATGATGACTTTCAGTGGCGAGTTCATTTCCCCGCCGAGAAGTGATAAACGAGTAAGTCGCCGCAGTTGTGGCCGCCAATAACAGGGTGATTATCCCGGTTGCGCAAATAATTTTTGACCATCTACCCATGGTTGACAGAAGCGTCGCGCCTATGATTTCAAGGCGTCGGCGGGGCTGGCGGAGAACTCTGAGGCGTGGCGGTGGATGTCAGTACCGCCAGGAAAACGGCAAATCCAAACGAACAGAGGTTGCGCATTTCTGAAGGGCTACCGAATTACGAACTTTTCAGCCGCGTGTAAAGAGATTTGGAGTGCTCGGTGATCGCGTTCAATTCGCTCGTGCCTCGATGTGGCGGCCCCTCTCATAACCGCAACGCCTAACCAAGCGAATCGGAAACATACGCCTAACTGATCGCAGCCAACCGCTGGCCGTCGCGATGACTAGCTCACAAAACGTTTACGAAGTCCGGCCCCGATCCGATAAACGCGGCGTCAATCTAATCGACTCGTGAGTTTGTTGACGTCGTAACCTCATTGCCATAATTTGCCGAGGCCCAATGCGAAAAGCCACGGCGACGCGTAGTTCGGCAGTCGGAGTTTGAAGGAGTTATTCACGGGTTGTCCCGAGCGTTTCCAACGGCCTCGTGCGTTGACGCTCCGAAACGTCATCTAAAAAAACAGACTTACACCTGACGACACTAGTTGTTGGTGCGGCGGATGCGGAGCATATTGACGAATTCCATGAAGGATTCTGTCGTCAGAGGATGTCTTCTGCAGCTTCTTTATGAACGTCGAAGCGAAGGTTCCATTCCGTTCGGCCACGCTGAGCAGGCGGTCCCGCCGCCAGGAGGTATAAGTCGGCGTGACTGGCTGCGCGCCGTAGCCCAGCTTTCAGAGTATCGCCTCATCGACTGGACCCCTCTTGAAGATAAGAGCGGGATGGGTCTGCTGTCCGGCTTTGCTAAGATAAACGACTTCGGAGTCAAAGTGCTCGAAGCTGGCGTCGCGCCACCGATCCGGATCTCTATCGATGAAAGCCTACGAACCACTGTTTCTCGGCAGGAACAAGCATCGATCGCAACGAGCACTCCGCAGCAGCAGGCGATTACTGAGGCACTGGAGAAAGTGATCACCGCGATCATTCAAGCCGATCTGTCGGAGAAGGACAAAAACGCCGCGAAATCTTTGTTGCGAAAACTGCTGGGGAGCAAAGCAGCGGGCAATGTGTTAGGCCCTGGCGCGCAATCCCTCGCCGCGAAGTATTTCACGGGGTAGATTAGCCTATCTTCATTCTAATTCAGCCTCGTCGCCGGAAGGCGTAGATGATCTTATTCTCGTTAGATCCAAAGTAGATTTCTCTGTCAGTGTAAAAACGCAGCGTTCAGTAATTAGGTGGCCCTTTTCGCGACCGCGTCGGCCTGTAACGCGCGTTGTCGCGTTCAAGCGCCACTAGAACCGGAGAATGCTTTGACATCTGAACCTTCAACGGGTGATTGTAGAGACAACAGCGAATATTTAGGTCGCTCTCAAGGAGATACTGCTTTTCGTCCAGATTCGTGCCGATTAGCGGCCATCGAAACTGCTCGAAATTGTCAGGACTGCGAAGCTCAGCTTGTTCCAAATACTTTCCGTCTTCGCGATAGTAGAATGCGATATCGTGCGATGCTGCTACCAGTTTCAAAGGCCGCACCGTTCGCGCTGCGGAGTTTTTTTGAAGCTCCGGGCGTGAACTTTAGATTCTGGTCGAACCAGCCGAACCAATAGCGTCGCATTAGCAGTCGCCTTTTCGCACTCCTCGATTGCGGCGGACTCTCGCAATTGGCCCTTTCGTGTTGAAGGTAAGCTTTCCAATGCGGACATCGCTGCAATTGCGCCTGTCGTTTCACACGCTAAGGGCTTCGATCCCATATTGTTTGGATGGAGATCAAGACTCCGACAGAAGTCTGGGTGTTTACTGGAAAGATCACTGGCGTCCAGCAGGGCGGCGGCGACATGATTACTGTCCGCAAACGCGGTACGCGATGGACCATCGATGATTCGTCACAATCCTCTTGGATGCTATGATGCCGCCTAACCAATCGATGAAGCCAACGTCCCCATTGCTAGATAATTTAAATGTGTTTGTCACGACACCCTGCCGTGGCTTTATCTCTTTCTCGTTAGGCCCCATGGCGCACCCCGACCTAGACGCGTTGCTCAATGATTTGCTGCCATTCGCACAGCAGATGCTTGCGAAACACGGCGAATTTTACCCCTTCGGCGGTTCGATAACCATCGAAGACAAGCATGTCAGCGTCGGCGCAAAAGGCGAATCTGATCACCCGAAATCGCAGCAGCTTATTGATCTCCTCACACAAGCTTTTCGCCGCGATGCAACGACAGGTCAGATCCGTGCCGCCGGAATCTGCTTCGATGTTCGCGTCGTTCCTTCAGGGCAGACGGCGAGTTTACATACGGCGAGCTGTTTGCATCGCAGCGCACACCTGAATTTTTCATGCAACCCCACGCGCCGGTCTAACCAGACGATGAAGCCAGCGGCCCCAGTCCGAGGCGACTTCAGCGTGTAGCAGGCTTCTTGTACGGGTCGTCCGCGTCAGCCGCCTCCCCGATCCGATCAATCTGTTCCTGCGTCAGTACAAACTGCTGGTTAAGCTGCACGCCGGGCTTGTCACTGTCCCAACCAAAGATACGGGCAGCGGAAGCAGCCAGGTCTCGCAACTGTGCGGTGCGATCGCGCGAATGCCGACGACAAAAGTCGCAAGTAAAGCGAAGAAGGCTCGGTTCACGAGGCCCACACATCCTTGCAAACTATTTGGAACCTTCGCCATCCAGTTTCCGTAGAAATCAGTATGAACACGCGCCGACCAGTGAGAATGCCGCTTCCGACAAGCCGAAACGGCGTGCAATTGACTGGGGACGCACCAGGACCGGACAAGTTGGAAGATAAGCTGGGAAAATGCGAGCAGATTAAAGACTTGGCGGCAATGCGCTACCACGAAGGGCAGCGCGATTGCACGAAGATGACAGACTTGCTATGAAAGTCATCTGTGCAGCATTGGGAGCTGATCGCGGACAAGCTCAGTAAGGCCGGTTGGAGTTGGGGCTGCCAGTCCTAAGACTTCCAGGGTTTTTGGTGCGTGAATCCAGTTTTAGATGGCAATGCTCACTTGGTGCGGCATGATGGGCTGATCACCAGCGTCCGCCGAGTCTCCCTCAAAAGTGGCAGGCCCACTCCTCTCACCCGCAGCAGAGAAAAATCCCACCAGTGCCAACTGGCTGCGAGGGGATTGCGGCTGAAAAGTGAATCATGAAAATATTACAACACGTTTCAGGTAAACTAATCATGGTTGCAATCGCGTGCAGCTTTGCTGCAAGCACACCCATTCAGGCGAGAGTGGCCAGATCGAACTCTGCCTCGGCCCGTTCCGAGGATGACGCTCGTTTGGTTGTGACCAGGGCAGCCAATTTTGGTACTTTCCAGTACCTCATCTTGTTTGTCGACGGTGTCTGCGTTGCGGATTTGGGGCTTGGTCAGAGTTACGATGCGGTGTTGCCCCCCGGGCAGCATGTCTTGTCGGTAAACACGACTCCACAGATCTATCGGCGTACACCGCCGACTCAACGACGCGTTAACCTACAACCCGGCGAGACCTACGCATTTACCGCGTTTTGGAAGAACTCTTACAACAGGGCTTACCTCGAGAAGAACGGCAGCACCAAGAGAATCATCACACCGAGCAGCCCAGGCGGCTCCGATTGAAGTAACACTGTAATTGCTACACCGCGCGAGAAGCTATAATTTTTGATATGAAAAAGTCGATCGTTCTTGTTTTTTCGCTCTCTCTAGGGGCGCTGCTGGCTTCTTGCGCAAGTGAACCCGGTACCGATACAACGACGATCAAAACGCATCAGACTAACCGGCAAACGTATCAGCTTCCGCTTGGTCGAACTTACGATCCAAATTAGGACACTACCAAGCGGATTAGAGCCAAAATTTACGTCTTTAAAGGCGCAGTTATTGGCCCGAATTCTCGTTAGGCTGCGACAAAAATCGGCAGCAAAGGCCACTAGAGTTGAAGAACAAGCCCAAAAGTATTAGAGAAGAGTGTTACCATGTCTCAACCAAAGCTTGTGCTCGTCACTGGTGCTAC
Source organism: uncultured Verrucomicrobiae bacterium (assembly GCA_963789045.1). Taxonomy (GTDB): domain Bacteria; phylum Verrucomicrobiota; class Verrucomicrobiia; order Chthoniobacterales; family UBA10450; genus CAWBIP01. The sequence goes on along the minus strand of CAWBIP010000006.1, from coordinate 9,393 downwards.
CGGTAAGCAAGGTGGTGCCGTCGTTGAGGCATTATTAATCCGAGGGCATCAAGTCCGGGCTCTGACGCGAAATTCTGCCTCTTCGGCGACTAACCGACTGCGTGAGCAGGGGGTTGAGATCGCTATCGGTGACTTCACTGACCATGATTCCTTGGTGCGCGCTGCACGCGGCGTCGACGCTGTTTATGCGATGGGAACCCCCTATGAGGAGGGTTCTGAGAAAGAAACCGCTCAGGGCATTACCCTAACGGATTCCGCCAAAACAGCAGGAGTCGCTCATCTCGTCTACAGTTCCGTCGCCAGTGCAGACCGCGCCACCGGCATTCCGCATTTTGACAGCAAATGTGAAGTCGAGAAGCACCTTCAAGCATCCGCTGTGCCCTACACCATCGTCGCCCCGGTCTACTTCATGGAGAATTTGTTGGAGCCGTGGATTCTACCGAGTCTGCGTCAGGGGAAGCTCGCTATGGCATTGCCTGCCAGGCGCTCGCTGCAACAAATCGCCGTGGCCGACATCGGGACGTTCGTTGCAGCGGTCATTGAGCGAGGTGATACCGTCTTCGGTCGTCGCTTCGATATCGCCGGAGATGATCTAACGGGCGAAGAAGCCGTAGCCATCTTGTCCAAGGTGACCGGCCGCGAGGTCCACTATGAGGCGTTTCCACCAGATGTCTTACGTGCCCAGAGCGAAGGTCTGGCTCTGATGTTCGAGTGGTTCGATAGTACAGGATATGCCGCGGACATCGAGAACCTGCGCCGTGGTTTCCCAGAGGTGAAGTGGCATACTTTCGAGCAGTGGGCGCGTAAGCAGGATTGGAGTATTCTCGATCAAAGCTAGAGCAAAGCCGCAGCCTAACCAACGGCTGAAGCTGACCGGGGCCACCATCCTGGTTTTTCGGGGATCCGAGTTTCTTGCAGGCGGCCCCGGCAGCTTAGCCGAGCGTTAGGCGAAGAAGTTTATCCCTTGAATACTAAAATCACTCCAGCGCAGTTAAGTCCGGGCGTTCTTTACCCCGGGACGAAATCGAAGGCCTTTTTCGGCATCATTATCCTTGGTGCCTTGATCGCAGCATTCGTGAACGTGCACGGAGCTCAGGCAGGGTGAGATAATTCTCCGGATGCAAGACGCTGATTTTGCGGGGCGCGTCGCCGTCGTCACCGGTGCGTGGCGCGGCCTCGGACGGGCTACCGCAGCGCGCCTGCACGAGCGCGGCGCCTCGGTCGCGGTGAACGTCCGCAACCGCGAGCGAGCCGAGGTGCTGGCGGAGGAAATCGGCGAGCGCGCCTTCGCCGTGCCGGGAGACGTCGCGGCGGACGGCGTTCCCGACGAGATCGCGCGCCGCACGCTCGAACGCTTCGGGCGGATCGACATCCTCGTTAATAACGCCGCGCTTCCGCTGTCGACACGCTTCACCGATCTCACCGCCGAGGAATGGCGCAGAGCGATCGAGGTCAACCTCACCGCGCCGTTCTTGATGACGAAAAGCGTTCTTCCGGCAATGCGCGCCCAGCACTACGGCCGCATCATTAATGTCTCGTCCTCGGCCGGCCGGATGGTGAGCACGCTCGGCGGTGCGCACTACACGGCATCGAAGGCCGGACTCCTCGGGCTGACACGCGCGGCCGCGAAGGAGCTCGGCAAGTTCGGTATCACCGTGAACGCCATCTGCCCCGGTATGATCGATACCGAGCTGACGCGCGAACATGCTTCGGACGAGTTGCTCGAACGTCTCGCCGCGAGCTATCCCGTGCCGCGCCTCGGCACCGCGCTCGAAGTCGCCGATTTGATTTGCTTCGCCGCTTCCGAGGCTGCCGGGTACATCACCGGCACCTCCCTCGATATCAACGGCGGCGACTTGATGATGTGATCTATCTTGTTCGCCAACGCGGCTGGTTCCCCCGCCTGCGTATGTGTGACAGGCACCATGACGTATCGCCGCAGTGAGTCGTTCCAATGCATCTTGAAGACGTGCCGCCCGCATGGCGGGAATCTCGGCGCTGACAGTTCCCATGCCGTCGCCACTGGCATCTTGAAGCGCAATGTGCAAATCGCCGTCCGCCTCGACTTTCGCGCAAGACGCTAACAGTCGATTTTAAAAAGCGAAATTCACCCCCGTACGGACCATGCCAAAGTTGTTGTTCGGTCCGTCTACAAAGTTCCAGCTGAAATCATTGACCAAGCCAACGTGCGGCGTGAAGCGGACTTCTATGCCGCCGCCGACCTGGCCGATTCCGCGCGTTTCGCCATCCGTATAACCAACGGTGCGGAGCTGGTCGAAGCCTTCGCCGTCTTCAAAAAATCGCCGATCCACCCGCTTCTGACCGCCACCAAAGATTCCGCCGCCGCCACCAAAAATGTAGGGCGAAAACCGGGTGCACGGGATCGGATAACGCAGCGTGAGGGTGCCTAACACAGCACCGACCACGTTTTTCTCCGGGTGATTGCTACTTCTAAAGGCGCCCTCGCTGAAGTCCGCAAAGATATCTTCGCGCGACTGCCTTGCGTCGACAGCCCAGCCTTCGATACCAACACCGAAGTAACGATGGAAGAAGTGACTTTAGATCTCCACCGCCACCCCAAGCATGGTCGGCTTCAAGGTAACGATCATTTCCCCACTCGTTCCCCGTGAATACATACGTTCCCCACAGACTCAGATTAAACTCGTTATCTGTGTACCACTGCGGGCACGGTGGCGGCACCACCTGCTTCATCTCCTTCCCGGAATAAGTTTCAGTTCCAGCAAAAGCAGCTGACGCGATTGCTACAACCCCCAACAGGCCCGACACAACTTTAGTCATTTAATTTGTCCTTCGGTTAAGTCCTTCGCAACAACTTTGAAGTCCAAACACGGTTGGGGGCTCATGTCAATAACGAAAGCAACATAGCAATCCGTACAAAAAAGGGGTGGCGTCTCGTGTCCCGAACACCGATTCACGGCGATAGATCGCGAAGGGCGAACAATGTGGATTGTTGATGCACACCGCGACGACGGAAAGAGTTTCGTGGTGCGCGCCGAAGAAATGCTCACTGCGTTTCTTGAACTTGAAAGAGTCCCTCGCGAAACGATTCCGCTTCCTAAATGCCGAATGATTTGGCACAATTCCCAGCCGTGCAGCATTTTAATCGCTTCTCCCTGGGAAGGGCAGGAAATAGATTGCAAGATGTAGTCTAATTCTAGTTCGGCAGACTCGACAGACCCAATGATCGCAATCGGTGAGTGAGATCGATGAAGAAAGGCGTGACTAGCGGAAAGCGACTGAACCATGAGCCGCCGCCCGTGACAGCGAAGCTCGGATGGCGGTACCACCACATCGGGATTCCACACACGCAGCCTCGTGCTCAGGAGCATCATATCGCGCACCTCGGTGTTCACGTCTCCGGTTTTGAGACCAGTCCCTACGGGATCGAGTGGATCCGGTTCGAACCGCATTGTCACGTCCCCGAGATCGTCAGAATCGTTCCGCACATCGCCTTTGCCGTCGACGATTTGGACGAAGCCCTAAAAGGTAGGGAGGTTTTGATCGCACCGACCGAGCCATCGGTTGGAGTTCGTGTTGCGTTCATACTTGACGATGGAGCACCGGTCGAGCTGCTACAGTTCTACACGGCCAAGGCGGTCTGCCCAAAGACAAGGCGCGCTGCCGAACAACGCGCTGCACCTGACGACGGCGCGCCCGCAAAAGAAATGCGCCGTCGCAGGTGAGCGCGAAGGTTAGACCGCATCGCGCAGCGTCATGTCCACATCGCCTCAAGAGATCAGAGACGCGATGACCGAGTTCATCACGCTGATCGAGGATGATACGATTCCCACGAAAGATCGCACGCAGCGTCTGCGCTGTTCTCTCGACCGGCTTGCGCTGATTCAGCACGATATCAGCCACTTTCGACGAGCGCGATTATCCAGACACACCACGGAAGGATTACAACGTGCTCAGAAAAGTCGTGTCGGCACATTTCCACGACCTAGGCTATTACAATACGCCGAGTTCGATTACTCAACAGCTTGGGGAAGCAGAAATCGAAGTAGGCGACGCCATCGATGATCTCACCGACATTGCCATCGAGCTTTATGACGTCCTGTGGCGGTTTGATCACACGAGCGCTGATGACGCGCTTTGGTATTTCACCAGCAGCTATTCCACGCACTGGGAGCAGCACTTACGTGAGTTGCAGTTGTGTTTGCAGGGAATCACCGCTGGCCATGAAGATGCGGTCTAACCAGTCGATGAAGCCAACGGCCTCATGGCGAGACAACTTCAGTGTGCTTGCCACGACGCCCTGCCGTGGCTTATCTCTGTCTCGTTAGATGCCGAAGGGCGACCGAAGAAGATGAGCATTGAACTGACGCGCAGCTTTCTTCTGTGGTGCACGGTTATCAACTACGGAATACTTTTGGTTTGGTTTCTGCTCTTCACGCTCGCACATGACTGGATGCGGCGCTTTCACGGCAGATGGTTTCGACTGTCCGATGAGCAGTTCGATTCTCTTCACTATCTTGGGATGTCGATATATAAAATCGAAATTCTTCTGTTTAACCTAGTGCCCTTTGTGGTTCTATGGATCGTTGGCTGAAGATATTCTCCGACCGGAATGAGAGTTGGTCTGTGCTGTGACAGGAGCTATGCATCTACGTAGTTGCTAGGTGAAATTCTGCAGCCGTTCACATCATGCTGTGATTCGGGTTTACGATGAAACGGGCAGCGTGATCGAGACGCATGACCACGGCGGCGATTCCAAGTAATCTGGTGCCTTAGCAAGTTAAGGCACTGATAGTCAGCGACTGCGAGGCCAGGATTCACGGGGACTTACCCTGGCGCGGTTTTAACATGAAATCAGCACGGTGTCCACCTCACCGCCTCTCCGTTACCGGTTGAGTGCTCGCAGTCGCTGCCAAAGAACTTCAACCCAGAATCCTCGACGTTGTCCACGCAAAAAGATTATCCAACGCCTGAATGACGTGCAGGATGCGGCCTCACACCGCTGTGATTCGCGTATATGATAACGCTGGCAAGGTAATCGAGACGCACGAGCACGCGGGCGATTTCGAAGAGTGGTAGCGCGTGCTTCTCACCCTTCCGACTGATTCCGCTTCCTAAATCCAGAATGATTCGGCACGATTCGCGCCGTGCAGCCTTTTAATCGCTTTCCCCTGGGAAGGGCAGGAAATAGATTGCAGGATGCAGTTCAATTATGGCTAGGCGTCATATAAAGGTGATGGCATGAACCTACAGATATGGGTTGCCGCCGCTGAAATGGCCAGCGCTTTGGTGCAGTAACAATGTTGAAAGCTTCCGTCTCAGTTTATCGCGCCGAAATTATAGGGAATGGGAACAGCAACGCGCTGGAAAGTTGGCGAAGTTAGGCTGCGTTTCACCGTGAAACGTCGCGTCTATGCGAGAACGGGTATATTTCGTGAGCAGCAGCGATGGAGCGAGAGCTCATCACAGCCTGAGCAAATCATTGGCAACTCTCGCTGCCCATGGTGATAAATGTTCCCGGCGAGTTTTGATTGTTGTACTGGTAGCGACCCAATTGGCAGTGCGTTCGATTGTCGACAGCCGGACTTCGTCAAGTGTCCCAGCGGCATTCAGCGCGCTCGCTGCTCGGGACATGAAATTGAGCGAGCTATTGGAAAAATTCCCCATGCTACTAGCTGTGCGCGTGCCCGCTGTTAGCGTTTGAGATGCGCCATCTACATAAGCCTTATCTGTTGACCCGGAGCGATTGAATACCAGATGGATAAGGTGCCATGTCCCCGCTGCCGGTCTGGTGAAAAGATCCGTCCAGTAGCTGAAATTTCCAGTGCCCATCCCCGTCTCGAATTTTCCGCCACCAAAGCTGCTGGAATTCCAGTCGGCAACAAATCCTCCAGCGTTCGTGTTATAGTTGGGAGTGTATTCGAAGGCAAGGTGATCGTCGTTCGCGTTGGTCGTCCACTTCATCCAGAACGATAGGGTGGCGATATTGGTGGCGCTTAGATTAATGGCCGCAAATGAACCGTCCGTGCTGCCGTTGTAACTTAGAGCGTTGCCGATCTGCCCTGCTGTTGTCTTACTACTTGTGTTGGCGTTGTTGGTGCCATTGGCGCCAGTGGCAGTGGACTCTATTATGGTTGTGTTCGCCGCGTTATCATTCATGTGCCACACACCCTTGAAGCTTGAGTCCCAGGTATTGGGCGGATCGGACTGGTCCGTATTGATCGCGCTATTGCCATACATCAGGTAAAAGATGGTATCGGTTGAACTGGACACCGATGGAATCTTTACCCATGCGATCAGGTTGCCGGTTGTGCCATCGTATTTCTCCACTTCCCACTTGAGCTTCGTATTCCCCCCGGAGTCGGCGTAAAACCCGATGTCGTATCCGTTCGCATTCGCTACGTGGCCACCGTTGGCAACCGTCTTAAGCGCAGGATCAGTGACGCTTACCAGTACCGTGAAATTGGACTGCGCGCTGGGAACCTTCGTATGGTCGATCGTCATTGACCGTTGACAAGCTGTAGCCGGTGTTGGCGTAGGACTAGAAGTGGATGTCGGCGTAGGTGTCGGTCTTGGCGTTACCGTCGCTGTCACAGTTGGTGTCGGCGTCGGTGGTGGTGGTGTTGGAGTTCGTGTTGCCGTTGGAGTCGCCGTCGGTGTTGCTGTCGGCGTCGGTGTAGGTGTAGGCGTTCCTCCCGGCAGCTTAAAAGCATAGACTTTTTTGTCAGTAGCAACGTAGATGCGCCCGCGGGCTGCTATGCCGGTGGTGCTGTATGAGTGCGTGCCCGCCATCAATTCGTTGGCGCCGCCACCGGCGTAAACAACAGCACCCGTGTCTCCGTCGTAACCATGTAAGCGTTGATCGCCGCTGGCGCCTACAGCCCAAACAATCATGTTATCAGTGCCATCGGTGGAGGTCACGAAAGGTGACCCGCATCCGTTCTGGTTCACATTCCATACGTTTTGGATGAAGGAAGGTGGATTGGTTGCACTAATGCCCAGAGCACCGAGTATGGTGCCACTATCCCGACGATAAGCTACATACGTGCCTTGGTTAGTACGGTAGGTGGCCGCTCCGTTGAGGATGCCGCTGCCGGAGGCCACAAATGAATCTATCGGCGCGGTAATCCCGCCGAGGTTACTGCGATTAAGCAAATACGCATAACCACCTTTGCTCATTGCGACGACGAGCTGGGAGGGCGTTGCGCCCGGTACGTCCACAAGTAACGGGCCCGAGGAACCCAAATCGACGTCGCCACTGTCGAGTTGGAGCCAGTCGGTAGGAGCCCAGTAATCGCTGGAATTACCGCTAAAGATCGGGCCCGGTTGAAAACGAATTACTGCTTCGCCGCCGCCCCAGATCCCTCCAGTGTTGTAAGTGTTGCCGGTCGCTGCGAACGGATAAGTGCCATCACTGGCGATGCCGCCAACTCCCCATATAGCGCCGCCCCATATACCGGGGCCGATGGTGCCGGCGGCCCATGCTGTTACGCTACCTGGATTATTTATCGGCACGCCCACCAGCCAGCCGTGATAGAGGCTGCAATCATCCATGCTCCCATATCCAACATAAAGAATGTTACCCACGATGGCGAGCGCCGGTCGTTGCGCTTGGGTTGCTGCAGTGAAGGTCGTGCCGTTGTATTGGGCTGTCGCCCCCACGTCCACCGGCCAGCCGGAATTGATGGCGCCCGTGTCCACATTAACCGAAATGATGTAATGTTTTATGGTCGCCCCGCCATCGGGTGTAACCATTGCGTCCAAAAAGAGCGCCCGTGAAGCAAGATCGACAACAGGCGTGCCGATGATGCCCATGGAACCGGTTATAGTGCAATTGAGATCGTTTGCCGGCACTGACATCGGTAGTAACTGCAGCGCCTGCGATACACTGGTTCAGCTGCCCTTCCCATTCCAATTGTATGATCGGGTCTTCAACAATGTTTACGTCAGTTCCCGTGGGCGCCTCGACTTTGTGACGCCAAACGAGCCGGATACCACACATCCTGCCTGCCGGCGTCTCCGGGACCAGGACCGTATGACTACACCATCTTCGCTCTGTGGAATCGCCTGGTTACCGACGGAGGTTTCCCCGTTTGCTCAACCTTTCCCAACGGGCGGTGCGGCATCTTTACCTCGATCTCGGGGAGCGCGCCCAATCGCATCTTCAACATCGAGTTTCACACTTGGAGTGGCATTTTTCACCCCGTTCCACAGCGTTTTGAGGTGCGCCTGTATGAGAACGATCCGAACCTCCGGTTCGACGTGATTTATGGCGCGGTCGACACGCCCCCATCCCTATCTGCATGGGTGGGTGGCGTACAAGGTCCCAGCGGGGCCTTCACCCAGGACTTCTGCACTGCCGATACCGCTCCGCAGAGGGTCTCGCGCACTTATACCTGCCGAGGAGAACCCTGCGAGGGTATCCAAAACGGCGGATTCGAGACCGGCGACTTCAGAAACTGGACAATTCGTAACGCCGACAACGTGCCCGTGGTAACCACCAATCAGGCCCACAGCGGGACTTTTTCGGCATTCATGGGAGACTCGACCGATGGCTTTTGCGGCTTCCCTGGGAAGGAGATTCCCGGGGATAGCTCGATCGATCAGGAATTCAGGGTACCTGAGGGTGGTGGCACGTTAAGCTTCTGGCACTGGGACTGCACTACCGACATCATTAGGAACGACTGGCAGGATGCTTACATCACAGATATCTCAGGCCACCACATCCTGCTAACGATCTTCCATCAGGATCTTGATACCGAGGCATGGGTCCAACAGACGGTGGACATGGCGCCGTATGCGGGAATGAGCGTCCGCATCAAGTTCCTGGTGCACCAGAATGCCGACGGCGATCTCACCGGGATGTATGTGGACGACGTGTCTCTGCCGTGCGGCGGAGGGCCGACGCCTACACCAACACCGACCCCGACTGCTACGCCAACAGCTACTGCAACAGCTACAGCTACGGCAACCCCGACTGCTACGCCGACGGCAACGCCAACAGCTACTGCAACGGCTACAGCGACGGCAACCCCGACGGCAACGGCGACCGCGACGGCCGCAGCTACGGCAACGCCAACAGCTACTGCAACGGCAACCGCGACGGCAAGCCCGACTGCTACGCCGACGGTGACGCCAACGGCTACAGCTACGGCAACCGCGACGGCCACGGCTACGGCAATGCCAACAGCTACTGCAACGGCTACACCGACGGTTACGCCAACACCGACGCCTAGGCCACCCAGGCCTACGCCGACGCCAAGGCCGCGGACCACGCCGAATCCTCGGCCGAGTCCATGAGGGTAGTTCAAGAGTAATTAGTGGTTAGTGAAGTGGGAACTCGCGAGTTCCTTGCTTTAGGGGGAGGTACTTAGGAGTTAGAAGCTGCTATTGCTAAGCAGCGCGTTACTGCCG
>CAWBIP010000005.1:0-18211 GCA_963789045.1 uncultured Verrucomicrobiae bacterium | reverse complement strand
GCTAAATGGGGCCGACTCGTCTCGACTCGCATCGTGAGTGAGTTACTTACTTTCGCGAAGAACGAGAACATTTTCGCGACGACCCGGGCAGACGAACGCGTTCTGAGTTTCGCGTTCGACTGTGGATTCAAAATCAACGGGAAACCCTTCCCGAGCGGCAACGGCGACGATCTTGTTCTCTATCTTCGCAACTCGCACGATTATCTGCGGTGAAATAACGAGAATCATTGCCTTGCCACGCACGCATTGTCATCTAAGGATGAAGAGCTGAGCCCAGGTACGCTAATCTCTCAACTCTCGACCTTCTTAGTTCAACCGCCGCAGCGCTCGATGGAATGCCAGGTCAAGCGATCTCAAGCTAAACAAGCAGCATGCTCTTCTCAGATACGCTGGAAAGTTTCCAATGCGTTGTCAGTCGGTAAATCGCTAGCACCAATGGCGGCATCGAGTGCTCTAACTCGTGCGACGCACTGCTCCGCGCTCGAAAGATGAGTCGTAATCTGAAAGCTTTTGTGGAGGGCGCCAGCGACGGTGCCTGATGCCGATAACAGGGCAACAATCGAACAGAGAATCCGCCACCCGCCGACAGCCTCCAGCGCACGGTTGCCTCCGATAACCGTGCCACCGGCAAGAACAGTGGCCAATGCTCCCACAGATGATGCTGATGATCAGCAGGAGCGTATCCCAACGACGGGTCCGAGCGTGGTAACGCTCAGCTCGCTGCAAGGCATCGCGCACCGTGTTGAGTAACTCATCTCGCTGTTGAGACTTGTCGATGGACATAGCGTGAGATCCCTAACTATACCCAAGCTCAGTCACGGCTCGGGGAGGCGCAAGTAGCAGCATCGCTATCACGTTCTCCAGCGTTGAATGGAATTGGCAAAAAAGCTTGGCGAACGGCTCACCTGTGGATAAACATGGCGGTGAAATTACTCAACCGAAAGGATTATCCATGCTGTGGACTATAATCGTCATCTTGGTCGTGCTCTGGCTCTTTGGCTTCATTGGTCACATTGGGGGCGGTTTGATCCATCTCCTGCTCGTAATTGCAGTCATCGTGCTGATTATTAATCTGATTCAGGGGAGACGAGGAGTTTAGCCGACCATTTTCCCTTCGAATTCCCCGACGATATCGAGAATCGCCGCGGCAGGTCTAACTGCGATGTAGTTAGCGAATGAAGCCCGCGTAAATCCACAAGGCGGCCATGGCAAGCATCGCTGCGCAGAATCCCCGTTTGCAGCTCCGCAAGAGTTTTGAGAACTTGGGCCGGGAAATCTCGGAGAAGAATAATGAAAGGCGATTGATTTTCATAAAAGCGACGAGCAGGAAATTCGCAGCAGTGTTTATACTCATTTCCGTCGTGCTTGGATCGCAGACATTCGCGGTCTTGCGCACGCTCTTTCCAGCCAAACCAGAGCCGGCACTCGCTGCGGAGCGATCGTAAGAGGAGATGAAATAATTTAACTGTCGACCAAAAATAGCAACGTCGCGCGCAGTAAGAACAAGCGTTTCGTCGTCAGATTGCCTGAACCTGACCAGCTTGTCCACGCGGCCAAACCCGGAGGAATCACGGAATGCACATGTTCACTCGAAAGACCGAACCCGCGCCGCCCGCGGACGAATCGGCCGGACAATCTGTCGTCCCAGGAGCATCCAACCGCACGTTCATGCCGATGCAATCGGGCGCTCTTCTCTCCCGAGGAGTTTCGATCAAAGGCTCGGTCAAATTCCTGAACGAGCTACTCATCGACGGCGAGGTGGAGGGCACAATCGATTCCACCGGAACGCTTACGATTGGGGAGCACGCGCGCATACGCGGTGACATCAGGACGAAATCGGTGAAGGTGCGAGGGACGGTGGAGAGCAATATTTTCGTCACTGAATGCTGCGAGCTCCACGCGGGCTGCACGCTGCGTGGTGACATCGAAGCGCCCCGGCTGGTGGTTAATGAGAGTGCGACATTTCTTGGTAGCGCAAAGGTTGGGACGGGGAAGTCACTCCCGCAAATCGTTCTCAACAATCCGTAAAGCATTTATCATCTACACAAGAAAGCAGCAAACACATGGACTTTGAAGAATCGAGTTTAGTCCAAGACCTTTTTGCACGTGCACGAAAGACCAGTTCCAAGCCGCCCGCTTTATCCAACGATAATGAATCGAATCTTCGCCGCTATATCAAGCTCGTTGATTCCTTCAAAAATTCGGGCGTCGGTCATTGCATCATAATGGACGGACTCGCCCTGCTTTTAGAAAACGGGCCAGACCCTCAGCAGCGTAGTTTCGAAGATGGCGCTTTTGCCGCGGCGTGTGCATTGTATCCAGAAATCCGCCGATTATTAGCACTCGTGAATCAGCTTTCTCGCTGCACGTCGGTCAAGAAGTCTGTGTTCAATGGCGATGTCGCTTTCAAATAGAAACTAAAGTGATATCTACCCGGGGGGTAGCACCCTCTCAAGGCTGTGCCAAATTATTTGGCATTTAGGAAGAGCAATGATTCGCGCGTGACGAAAGCGCATCCGTAGCCTGTTTTTGTTCTAGACATGGCTGCCGGGCATGTTCGCGGTTAAGCCGTTTGGAGAACTTCGTTCCGCCGTTTCCGTAGAACGAGCTTGGAGGGGCTTGCCTCCTTCCCGCGCGGCGCTAGGAGCTTTGAGCTTGGCGGCGCGTCAGGAGGCACGAAAGCCCTGCCGCGGGTTCCTGGGGAAGGTGAAGCCCTTTGCTGCAAGCGCGGCTTGCGCATGAGCCGTTAATTGACTTTGGCAACCGTATCACCAACCGGACTTCTTGCTCAAATTTCCGTTCAACTTGAGACCTACATGCGAGGCAATAAAAACAAGAAGAAGATCAAGCAGGCCGATTTTCCAGCCGAAACGCCAGAAAGCAGCCCCGACAAGTGTGAAACAGGCAATGCTGAGCATTCCATGCACGATTTGTCCTCCGAGTCCCCAAAAGAATGCTCCCTCACTGAAATCAGCGAATCCTGCGATCGCGCCAAGAATAATGGTGGTGCCAAACAAGCAGAAGAGCATAGCGCGCACTAGGTATTCCAAAAAGAACTTATCATTCTCTCGGGGTTCCTGACGCGCCGGCCAAGTCGACCGGTTAACTCGTTAGGAATCGTCGCGCCATACCAAGCGCACAGAGGGCCGCGCCGAGCAACATTACCGTGGTGCCGCCGTCCGGAACCCCTTGACCGCTAAAGAGCGTCCACCCTTGAAGGAGTCCACCGGCAGTAACGAGAGGAATTTGGACGTTGCCAGATAAATTACCGACGTACCAGATATAACTCATACCGCTGTATTGAGCAAACAGATATGAATATAAACCGGTGCCAAGGGGTATATTTGTGCCGGTACCGTTTACAGCGAATACGGCCGTGGGCAAGGCACCAAAATTATTGGTTGATCGGGTAAAGACTTGGTTCATGAACAGACCAAAACCGCCAGGATTCATGCCAATCATATAATTGACATAAGCGGTTCTCTCAGCATTACCGCCTGTGCCGGTGATGAGCTGGCCCAAATATTTATTGTCACCGACAGTGAGGGCACTAGCATTGTGGCTGAACGCAAGCATTACGGCGCAGAAAGCTGCAGAAAGCAGTGCGAGTTTCTTTGAAGGAATTAGGTTTATTTTCATAGGAGCTTTTTTAGAAATTTCAGTTGGCGTAAACTAAGAAGGCAACTCCTGTGCCAAGAGTCCGAATATTGTCTGACAAATGTTGTAAGTAGCAATTTGCTAATGAGTTAGCAGGATGATGCAATGCCCGCGAATTTCTGCCGCCTAGGTGCCGAAAAGTAAGGTATCCTGTCACTCGCCAGCGGAGTGAGCGAATAGAACATACATAACAACCACGGGAGAAGTGGATTACAACGCATAATTTGAAAAACGTCCGAATTTCCGACGATTCAGTCGGGAATTAGACTGCGTCTTGCAGTCTATTTCCTGCCCTTACGAGGGAGAGGCGGGCAAAAGGCTGCAGGGCCGCAATTGTGTCGAACCATTCGGCATTTAGGAAGCAGTATGCTTCGATCTTTTCGATTGAAATTGCGAACCGATCCTCGCTACTATGGGCGTGCCAGCAGGACGGGAAGTTCCTAATTGAGCCCGCTGGCCAAAGTCGCCTGAATCGGACCAAAACCAATGTCGGCTCGAAAATTCGCCGCGGATAAATTGCTGTGGGAAACGTTGACACGCTGGAAACGTTCAAGCCCTGAACTAAATCGCATTCAATTCCTGAAGACCGTGCCCTTCTTCGACCAACTCTCGAATCGGCAGCTCAAGCGCGTCTCTGAAATCATGTTTGAACGCGCCTATGAGACCGATGAGACAATTTTTGAGGAGGGGCAACCTGGAGCGGCGCTCTTTCTGATTTTGGACGGCAAAGTGGCAGTGGAAATTTGCCGCGAGACTAGCACGACGCGTCTGGCTGTTTTGGAAACTGGCGCCTTCTTCGGCGAGATGGCGTTGCTCGATGACACACCACGTTCCGCTAATGCGCGAGCCTTGGAGCGGACTCGGACGCTGGCGCTTTATCGGAACGACCTTAACGAATTCGTTCATCGGCATCCGAAAACTGCCTGCCAAATTTACCGCTCGCTCGCCGGGATGATTGGCGATCGCCTTCGTTTGACCAATGAACTGGTGCAGATGAAAACCCAGCCGATAAAGCCGGATTAGGATGAGCAACGGTCAGGGCTTCGAAGAAAAAGAATGCGAGCGCAAGGTTCGGCGCACAGTCTTTTACCTCATATCTGCGGTGCTGGGCTTGATTTTGGGAGGGTTCCTAATCTGGAAGTTAAGCGGTCTCATTCTGCCGATCATAGTGGGCGCCTTATTGGCCTTCGTGTTCCGCCCGGTGAAAGATCGCTTCAGGGTCCGATGGTTGCCTCACGAGCTTCAGGTCCTTTGTTCCTTCGCAGCCATTGGTCTTGTCCTGTTTTTCGCCTTCAATACTCTTCGTAAACACATTCCCGACGAAGAGCAGAAGCTGGAATTCAAGGTCCGCCTGAAATTCAAACTGAATGAAAGATATCGGCAGCTGGTGGCGAAATCGCCGGAGGGAAAATCAAACGCGGTGGCGGCGCTACTTGAAAAAGAACTTGGCCCGCTCATGGACAAGGTCAATCAGGTGCTCGCACTTAACGCGGAGGAACGCAATCTGTTCCTGAAATACGCCGCGGGATACAACGGCAAACCTCCCATTCAAAGTAAGTTCGTTGATTATTTTCGAGCGAACCAAACAACCGGCAAATATGTAATTCCCGAAGAGACCCCTGCGGGTGCGACTTCGCCCGCGGCTCCGGGTGCACCTGCTCCGACTCAACCTTCCGCTGCAGAGGAGGGCACGAGCCTGGAGAGTAAATTTTCCGCCTGGATTTTGGCGCCTTTAATTTTTCTTTTTCTCGGTTTCGATAACGGACAGATACGCCGTTTCTTTATTAGCCTCGTCCCGAATCGCTATTTTGAGTTGTCGCTCACGGTTCTCGACAGACTTGATGATGCTATCGGCCGGTATTTGCGCGGGACATTAATAGAATGTTTCCTGGTGGGCCTGACTCTTATACTCGGATTGATCCTCCTTGGGATTCCTCTGGGGATCGCCGTCGCCATCGGCGTAGTATCGGGACTTCTCAACGCCATTCCGTTTTTAGGCGCCGCGATCGCTCTGGTGATCGGTGTTGGTTATGCGCTGATCGCGGAGGACGTGAGGCCGCTAATCCCCGGCCTGAATCCGAATGACTTGGCGTTGTATGTAGTGATTCTGGTCGTAATCGCGCACGTGCTGGACGACGTTGTCTTTCAACCCTTTGTCCTCGGTGGCGCGGTGAACGTTCATCCACTCGTGGTTGTTATTGCGATCATCGGCGGTTCTCTTATTATGGGGTTATGGGGCATGTTGTTCGCCATTCCCACGGTAGTAGTGGTCAAAACTGCGGTCGAGACCTTCTTTAAGGAACTCAAAGATTATCGCATTATTTGATACGGGCTTCCCGACCGCGGCAACGCACGTCAAGCGCTATCGACGTTCATCTGTTTTTTTCGTGTTTGAGATTTCGAGTTTGAAATTTGTCTGGGGTTTGGGCTTGGGATTTGGAACTCTTAGCCCATGGCTATCTCACCGCGCCTGATGACTCTCAATCTTGGGTCCCAGACGATCGGCCTTTCTTAAATTTTATATTGACAACTTAGAATGATTTTTGGTAGGAGGGGCGCACTCTCAACAAACCTCTTATGAAAAAATCTATCAAACTCCAAACAACAACGCTACTCTTGAATCTGCTGGTGCTGACCTATTTTGCGCTTTCCCAGATAGGGCAGGCAGCTACCGACGTCAATCCGCCGCCCGACGGAGGCTATCCCAACTTCACCACGGCGGAAGGAGCAAACGCCCTCAGAAATCTTTCAACCGGCGCTGCTAACTCGGCCTTTGGTTGGTTTTCCCTCTTCTCCGATAGCACCGGCAGCTATTGCACCGGTCTTGGCGCGGGGACGCTTGCCCTTAACAACGGAGATTCAAATACAGCCAGTGGGACCGCGGCACTTATCCTCAATACCTCGGGCACACGAAACACGGCCAACGGAACCGCCGCAATGGTGTTTAATTCGACCGGCAATGACAATACCGCTGTTGGCGCTTTTGCGCTCAACGTTAATACCACCGGGATCAAAAATACTGCGGTAGGCAGTGGGGCACTCTCTTCAAACACGACTCCAGGCAACGCTGGCGAATCATCCGACAACGATGCTGTTGGCATGAACGCGCTTTTCTCTAACACAACTGGATCTGGCAACAATGCCTTTGGCGTGGAGGCATTGTTTAGCAACACTACCGGGACCTGTAACGTGGCGCTGGGTAACGCTGCGCTGTTTTCCAACAGCACGGGCAGCACGAATATTGCAGTCGGATGCGCTGCAGGAAGCCTGGCTACAACGGGCGATAACGATATCTATATTGGTAATCTCGGCGTTGCTGGCGAGTCCGACACCATCCGAATAGGTGATCCGGCGATTCAGCAAAACGTGTTTATTGGTGGAATTCCAGCAGGCGGCCTTGCGGCGATCCTGTTCGATTACAACAGTGGCGGCGTGACAATCGGTGTTGGCGGTGCCGTGCCATTCAGTCAGACAGCGCTCCAAGTCGGGACCGCCATTACCAAGACCAACAACACGACCTTTACGCTCAATAAGGCCGGTGTTTACAGAGTGACCTATACGCTGCGAACGGCGCTATTGACGCTGTTGGCCCAGACACAGGTGCAGGTGAACGGCACGGGTGTGGGGCCTACGGCAGCGCTGGTTGCTGGGGGCGTTCCTTTAAACGATCAGGTGACGTTCCCGGCCAACGCCGGTGATACCGTGCAACTCGTTGTCGCGGGATTGGCCCTTACGCTCTCCACAGGTGATAACGCAACTATTAACATCGATAAGGTCCAGTAATCGCGGTGTGTCCGAACGGAATTGCTCATCAGACCCTGAAAGCATTGGCGTCGACTTCACTTAACGATGATGCGGCTGTTCGAAGCCCAAAGTCAGCATCACATTCGCTTAGTTTCTCATGTGAAGGCTAAATAATGCAGTAAGTCGCTCGGTGGCGCGGTGAACGTTCATCCGCTCGTGGTTGTCATCGCGATCATCGGCGGTTCTCTCATCATGGGTTTATGGGGTATGTTATTCGCTATTCCAACGGTGGTCGTCGTCAAAACTGTGGTCGAGACCTTCTTCAAAGAACTGAAAGATTATCGCATTATTTGATTCGGCCTTCCCGACCGCGGCAACGCACGTCAAGCGCTATCGAGGTTCATCTGTTTTTTTCGTGTTTGAGATTTCGAGCTTGAAATTTGTCTGGGATTTGCGTTTTGGGATTTGGAAATCTTAGCCATGGCTATCTCACCGCGCCTGATCAGCCTCAATTTTGGGTCCCAGACCGTTGGCCTCGCAGAGTTCCGTGTCCAGGCTCACGGGGGCCTGGTGTTGCTGGATTATCGTTTGCGGGAAGCGCCGCTCGATCCTGCGACTGGCCAACGTCGTGAAGCCCACACTGCATTGCATGAAACGGCCGCTGCGTTGCGTGAAATGATGAGCGAGCTGCATATCAAGCACGGTGCGGTGAATTGCGCATTGCCCGCGCAATCCGTTTTTGCGCGTTTTGTTAAGTTGCCATCGCTTGAACACGAAAAGCTGGAGAAAGTCATCGCGTTCGAGGCGCAACAAAACGTTCCGTTCCCGATCGACGATGTGGTTTGGGATTATCAGGTAGTCGGAGGCGGGTTGGACGAGCAAATCCAAGTAATCCTCGTCGCGATTAAGCACGATCTACTTGATGGAGTTAACGGTGCCGCGGAAGAAACTGGGCTGCTTACTTCCACTATCGATGTGGCGCCGATGGCACTCTACAATGCGTTTCGTTATAGCTACCCGAACGTTAACGACTGCTCGTTGCTCGTGGATATCGGGGCGCGCACAACCAATGTTCTCTTTATCGAGACTCGAAGAATTTTCTCGCGAAGTCTTCCCATTGGCGGAAGTTCGATCACCGGAGCAATTGCCAAGGAATTTGGCGAATCCTTCGAGGCGGCAGAAACTCGCAAAAAGCGAGATGGCTTCGTAAGTCTTGGAGGCGCCTACGCCGACCCCTCAGACCACGATGTTGCCCGCGTCTCGAAGCTGGCGCGCAGCACAATGACCCGACTGCACGCGGAGTTGATGCGCTCGATCAGTCATTATCGAGCGCAACAGGGGGGAAGTCGGCCGGACCGCATCTTTCTTTGCGGCGGAACCGCCGGTATGCCCTACATGCGCGAGTTTTTTCACGAGAAATTCCAGTTGCCGATTGAGTTTTTTAATCCTCTCCGAAACGTAGCCGTATCGGAAGCAGCTTCGGCGGCCGGTATCGCGAACTCCGCGCATCTGCTTGGCGAATTGGTTGGCCTGGCACTTCGCAGCGTAACGGCCTGCCCAATGGAGTTGAGCCTCCTTCCGGCAAGCGTTGTTCGAAGGCAGGAATTGGAACGGCGCCGGCCGTTCTTCATCGCGGCAGCCGCTTGCCTGGTTCTCGCCATGCTGGGCTGGTCGTTTTATTACACGCGAGCAGCGCAGGTAACGCGCGCGACTTCCGAACTGATCCAGCAAAAGAATGCCTCCATGCGAGGGGCAGAAGCGCAGCTTGATAAGCTCAAAAAGCAGATCACTTCACTCGACAGCGTCGCTACTCCGCTTATTAGCGCAGTCAATGATCGCGACTTCTGGCCGCAAATTCTTGACGATTTAAACGCGCGTCTTCCTGAGGCTGACATCTGGATCACCGAGCTCGGGGCGACCTCGGGTGGAAAACTTCTGGGCGCAGGCGAAAAACGGGCCGGAGAAACTGCACCTGTGCCTCCTCAGCCAGCTTCTGGAGCGGAAGCGAAAACTGTGGCCGCGGGCGTGAAGTCAATCGATGGCATCCTGGTGCGCGGTCTTTACCTTTATAATCCGAAACAACAGGAGATCGTCGTCGATTATTTGCGCAATCTGGCGAGCTCGCCGTTTTTCGTTGTTGATCCAAAAACTCCCGAGCGCGTTATCAAGTCGAACTCCGTGCCAGACGACACGGAATGGGCATTCCCTTACGAGCTCCAGCTCATTCTGCGCAAGCCAGTCAAATTGCCATGAAATTGTGGTTCCAACAAAATAGGGCACTCGGGACACTTCTGATTGTGTTTGGAATCTGCGCGTTATTTGCCGGAGTGCTTCTTTATTGGAGATGGGCGATCTGGCGCGATGCCCGGGAAACGTTCGATCAGGCGGCAGCAGAGAGAAGTCGTCTTGAACACCTCGATCCTTTTCCCAATGACGCCAATTATCGGAAACTGCAGGGTTACCTCGATCGATACGGTCACTGCGCTGGACAAATTCAAAGACGAACTAAAAAACGGTGTGGTTCCGGCGCCATCGCTCGCGCCGAACGAATTCCAATCGCGTCTGCGTCAGGCGACAGTTGCCACGCTTAACAGAGCACAGATTAACAACGTAAAACTACCCGATAAATTTGAGCTCGGCTTTGATGAATTCGCCACGGGGTTGCCAGACACAGCTGTGGCGCCACTCCTTGGGCAGGAACTTTCTCAAGTCCAGATGCTCATGAACATTCTGCTGGACGCCAAGGTGGACAGCGTAATTTCCTTTTATCGCGCGCCGTTGTCCGAAGAACAGAGATCTTCATCGACTCCGACACCATCTCCAGCCGCCGGACGAACGGCCGCAGCAATGAAAACAAGCACTCCGCCGCCAGCATTACTGCAGCGAAACATTGTCGACCTGACTTTCAAAGCCACGCCTGCTGCCGCGCGGAAAGTCTTGAACGAAATCGCAAATTCCAGCGGACAATTCTTCATTATTCGCACCCTGTATGTGCATAACGAAAAGGACAAAGGCCCTCCGCGCCAAAGAACCGAGCCAACGCCGCCTCAAGCACCGCAGACGGCTTCGCCCCAGCCGGGCGCAGCCGCGCCCCTAAATTTCATCGTGGGCAACGAGCACATCGAAGTCTCGGCCACGATCGAAATACTTAGATTTGGATCTTAACCACGAATCAACACGAATGAACACAAATGAAGCAGAGAAACCAGGTTTGCCCGAATGAGGCGAAGTAACGCGAATGATTTTTCTTTCGCATCTATTCGTGTGATTCGCGGGCTTCTCTCTTTGTCATTCTTTTTTCATTCGACATTCGAGCTTCGTCATTAATAAATTCGTGTTCATTCGTGTTCATTCGTGGTTAAATGCGCGCCGTGGTGATTAAGCATGGTGAAGACCGACTGGCTTAAGGCGCATTATGATCGAGTCGCGCTTATTGCCGCCGGGATATTCCTTTTCCTGTCAGCCATCTCCATTTGGTGGAACGCCATTCAGTTTGGGAATCGTCTGGTGGCGCAGCCCGGACCACCGCCGAAGAACGCGTCACCGCCGCCTGTAGCAACGGAGCTCGATCGCGCCGCGGAGCGTCTTCAGCATCCTTCGCAATGGAAATCCAGTACGCGCTCCGGACTTTTTGTTCCGGAAAAACATTTCATCGGCGCTAATGGGTTTCCCGCGACACTGCAGAACACGCAGGTCCATCCGCCTGTCCCCAATGATTGGATAGAAAAATTTGGTTTGCCGATCCAGGACGCCGACATTCTCGAGCAAGATCCCGACGGCGACGGATTCACCAATCTAGACGAGTGGCAGGGAGGCACCGATCCAACGAACAAGGATTCGCATCCCGATTATCTTACAAAACTACATTTGGTGTCCGCCAAGGAGGAGCCGTTCGCATTCATTTTTTCATCCTGGGTCGGCGGAACCTTTGCGCTTAACACGATTGATCAAAGCGAACCGACGCAATTTTTAAAGATAGGCGACGTTATCGCCGGCACTGATTTCAAGATCGTTAAGTTCACCGAAAAACACGAACGCGATCAATACGGCACCAAGGTGGACGTTTCGGAGTTGCTCCTCGAACACAAAAACACCCACGTCCAGGTCACGCTGGTGAAGGAAAAGGTCGCTACCTCGCCGCAATCCGTGGCCACCTTCGTCTATACGTGGGGCGGGCGCCGGGAATTCGAAGTGAGAAAAGATCAAGAATTTTCCTTGAAACCCGTAGAAGAGATCAATTACAAGCTCGTAGATGTGCAGCCAAACAAGGCCGTAATCGTGAACACGCAAAAACCAAATGCGCGGATCGAGATCGGTTTTGCGCCGCCTTAACTACCATGAAAATCACTCTCCATAACTCCTCCTATGAAAACTACTCCGCAATCTGTCCGCAGTAGATGCAGCCGTGCTTGCCGCGCCGAGGCGTGGCGGGTAACCATAGTGGCGCGTAATCTCACGCGCAGTTCGCAAAAGCTTTCGCGAAACAGAACGGGCGACTTCCACGCATTTCGCACGAAGTGCTTTGGAGTGCGATGCGGCCTCGCATCGCTTTTAGGCCTTTCGCTTGTTTGCGCATCGAGCTTTGCGCAGACGCCGGATAACGTTGCCGAGCGGGAAGTGCATAGGCGTCAGGCAGGCATATCACAAGGCGAAGCGGCCCTGGCGCGGGGGCATGCTGCAATGAAAGCAAAAGATTACGCCGCCGCGCACGAAGAATTCAGAACTGCCGTGACGTATCTGCCCGACGCAGTGGTGTCCGGAAAAGCGCACGACGAAGCTGTCGAAGGGTTTTGCAAAAGCGGCGTCGTGTTGGCGCAGGCGCGGATCGCCGAAGGAAGATATGCCGATGCCGAGGCAATCCTGAGCGAAGTTTTAAGTGACCGCTACGATCCCAAGTGCACGCCAGCGCAGGAGCTGTACGCGCACCTGCGGCAGCCTGGTTACTTCAACAAAACGATGAGCCCGACCTTCATCGAAAAGGTCGAGCAAGTGAAACAATTGCTTACAGAAGCCGACGGCTTTTACCAGTCTGGCCGGTACGACCTGGCAATGAAACGATACGATCAGGTGCTTGTCCTGGATCCGTACAATACGGCGGCACGCAAAGGTCAGGAAAAAATCAATAACACCAAGTATAGATACGGCGAAGAAGCGTATAACGAGACACGATCGCGTCAGTTGTGGCAGGTGGAGAAAAGCTGGGAACAACCAGTCCGCCGCTATGGTATCGCGGGCGAGCCGGGCAAGCTTGGCATTCAGAAAAACTTGACCGACACAGCCAGAATAAACAACAAGCTAAACACAATAATCATTCCGCGTGTTGAATTTCGCGACGCGACTCTTCGCGAGGCAGTCAATTTTCTCCGGGAACAAGCAGTGGAGAATGATCCTGCCACTGAAGGAGAGAGAGGGATCAATATTGTGTTACCTCCTTCGGTCCTGGTTCAACGCCCGCCGCCGCCCGCCGGCGCTTCTCCAGCACCTGCAGGTGCTGCTGCTGCGCCTGGCACAGCACCGGCTGGCACGCCTCTCGTAGGCGCCGGTCAGGCAGTCGCGCCTGCAGCGGAGAGGGGGAGTATAACGATTGAGTTGAATCATATTCCTCTCGGGGAAGCGCTGCGCTACATCGCAAATCAGGCTGGGTTGAAGGTAAAAGTCGAACCCTATGCCGTTTCCCTCGTCCCCAGAACTGAGCAGAGCGCTGATCTTCTCGTGAAGAGGTATCACGTCCCGCCGGAGTTCTTCGGTGGTCCACTCGACGTGGGCTACTACATTGAAGGTGGTTTGGGAGCAGCCCAGACGGGCGCGGGTGGGTCGGCACAGCCTGCGCCGGTTGCTGAGAACATCATACAGAAGGAGGCGGTGAGTTATCAGACCGCCTCCGGAGTAGGCACCGGTGCGGGAGCTACGAGCCAGTCAAATCTCGTCCAAGGGACCAGTACGACAAGGCAGCACTTATTGAACGACCGTCAACTCGTTGGCCGAGCCGACGCCAAAACGATGTTGCAGAGTATGGGCGTTCAATTCCCCATCACTACTCTGCCAGACGGCCGCACAGATACCGCCAGCGCGACGTTCTGGCCGCACACCGGTGTGCTCATCGTTCGCAATACGCAAGACAATTTAGACATGGTCGATGCCTTGGTGGATCAGGCCAATGCGTCACAGCCCAAGCAGGTCGAGATCGAATCGAAGTTCATCGAGATCAACCAGAACAATCTTAAAGAACTCGGATTCGATTGGCTACTGGGCCCGTTTAGCATAAATGGGAAGGTCTTCGGTTCCGGCGGAACCGCGGGAAACGGGACAGCTGTAAATCCCGCGAATTTTCCTTTCGTTGATCCTGCCACAAACGTACCCATCGGTCAGAATCCTGTTACCGCTGGGAATCGCAGCGGGAACGTGGCCATCACCGCAAACGCCCTCGATGCGCTGCTTGCCGGCACCACGGGGGGGGCGAGTGCCGTGGCACCCGGGATATTTGGACTAGCCGGGGTCTTCACCAATCCGCAATTCCAAGTTGTGATTCGTGCGCTGAACCAGAAAAAGGGTATTGATCTCCTTTCCGCGCCCAGCGTGACAACTAAAAGCGGACAGCGCGCGATTATCGAGGTCATCAGGGAGCTTCGATATCCATCGACATTTTCGCCACCGCAGGTTCCGAATATCAGCAGCAGCAGTGGAACCACTGTCATTGGAGGGGCGAATACCGTTCCTGTTGTTGTGACCCCGACAACCCCTCAAACCTGGGAGACGCGAAACACCGGGGTGACTTTGGAGGTGGAACCGGTGGTGGGAGAAGATGCGACGACGATCGATTTGAACTTAGTCCCGCAGGTCGTGGAGTTCGAGGGATTCATCAATTACGGGAGCCCAATCAATGCAGTAGGGGTCAACACGATCGGCGGCGCCATATCGACATCGGTGCCCGTTCTCCTCACCGAGAACGTGATTAACCAGCCGGTGTTCAGCACGCGAAAGGTTACCACCAGCATCAGCGTCTATGACGGGCAAACCGTCGTAATGGGCGGATTAATGAGCGAAAACGTGCAAAAGGTGGAAGATAAGACTCCGATCATCGGCGACATTCCGTTCATCGGCAGAGCCTTTCGCACCAATGTCGAGCAGCACAACAAAACCAACCTGGTCATTTTCGTAACCGCTCATGTGGTCACCCCATCTGGGCTTGCCTTCAACTCTGAGGAAGAAGAGGGGGAAGGTCTGCTACCGCCCGCTTTGCCGGAAGTGCCGGCGTATAAGAAATAGGGCTTCGGCGCGGTTAAAAAGTCAAAACGCTGAAGGGTTGAAGCGTTAAAGCGGACCAGGTTGTTTTGCGCGAAGCGCTTTGGAGTGCGGCTGTGTTCCACCGCTTTGGTCACCAGGCAAGCCGCTCGATATTTTTCACCCTGTCGAAATGGATGTCACAACTAACGATGGGCATCCGGTGTTGTCGGGCGAGGGCGGCAATCCGTGAGTTATTGGTGGTCCACTGTCATTCTTGAGGTGTTACTGCCCGACAAGGTTCCAGCCGCCAGGAAGAGTCGGACCAGCTGCCCCGCCTATATGTACATTGTTGTTCATGTACCAAATCACTGTTTGGAGCGTGCTCGCATTGAACAGCAGATAGTCGGGGTGACCATCCCTGTTAAAATCAGCAACCCCTACCACGCTCCAGCCCGCAGGAAGCGTAGGGCCATGCGCCCCTGTAACGTGAACGTTGTTCTTCATATACCAAATCACTGTGGCGCGCGAGTTCGCATTGAACAGTAGATAATCTGGATGGCCGTCCCGGTTGAAATCCGCAACTCCTGCCACGCTCCAGCCCGCAGGAAGCGTAGGGCCATTCGCCCCCGTAATATGAACGTTGTTGTTCATATACCAAATCACTGTGGCGCGCGAGTTCGCATTGAACAGTAGATAATCTGGATGGCCGTCCCGGTTGAAATCAGCAACCCCTGCCACGCTCCAGCCCACAGGAAGCGTAGGGCCATTCGCCCCCGTAACGTGAACGTTGTTGTTCATATACCAAATCACTGTGGCGCGCGAGTTCGCATTGAACAGTAGATAATCTGGATGCAAGTCCCGGTTAAAATCCGCCACACCCACAACGTTCCAGCCAGCAGGAAGAGTCGGACCAGCTGCCCCGCCTATATGCACATTGTTGTTCATGTACCAAATCACTGTGCCGTGAGTCATTGAGTTGAACAGCAGGTAGTCGGGGTGACTATCCCTGTTAAAGTCACTCACTGCGGGGGTTGATGCGGGCGTGGCCACTGGAGTGGGCGTAGGTGTAGGTGTAGGCGTGGGTGAAGAGACCGTGCAAGTCGGGCAGTTGAATTGAATCCGATCGAAATCCGGCGCCCAGTCACCAACGATCGGATTGTAGAACTTAAGCGTGTTGCAGCCGGTGTTCAAAGTGATCGTTATCTGTATTGACCCGACAGTCTGAAACGAGCCAGTGGACGGAAAGCTCACAGGCATTCCTGGACCGCCGTTCACGCTCAGAAGGGCGTAGCGCACCGCGTCTCCGTTGAGGTAGCAGATCGTCACGGTGTGATTGCCCGGTGCGACAACACCAACAAAATCGAACTCGAGATAACCAGAGTTGCTGCCCACGTAACCTACCTTCAATCCATCGGAGCATGTCGGGCAGCTTAGAATGAAGGCGCTTCCCTCCAGTATGTTGTCCTCCGACTCCGCTTCATACGATGTACACACTCCGGGTGTCGCCCTCGGGCATGTCGCCGTCGGACTCGGAGTCGGGGTTGGCGTTACCGTTGGAGTTGGGGTCTGACAGAAGATGTCCCGGTTGAAAGTCACTAGTGAAAGCAGAATGAGCGCGCTCCGGAGAAAGTGCGCCTCAATGGAAGGATTAATTTGTCTTTTCACGTCGCGTGTACGGGCGCACACATCATCGGGGGAACACCCATTTGCCGCGAAATGCGAAATTGCGTCAAGACTTTTTTGAAAACCTCGGAAATTTTTCTCGGGGCCGATGGCCTCGCTGGTTTGTCCCGACAAAACCGAAGTTAAATGGCACAGTTTTGCCGCGAAATCTCTGGTTTTATCGCCGAAAGCTCAAGCCGGAGCGCCTGGTTAGATGGTTGGACATCGCAATCTCTGTTCTGAGCACTGTCGCGTGCGGGCATCCAACTAGAATTAGATTGCAACTTGCAATCTATTTCCTGCCGTTGGGAGGGAAAGCGATTAAAAGGCTGCACGGCGCGAATTGTGCCGAATCATTCGGGATTTAGAAAGCGGAATCATTTGCTGTTTGGCAATCAAAAATGAATATGCGCGATTCTGGCGCGGGACTGGCGTTTATACCATTTTGTCATTGCCGTGTAGGGAGCAAAAGAGGCAGAATCCGAAGCACGAGAACAGTTGTTGTCTTGGTTTGTAGCATTGCGCTCGCGTGTGCCGCGCGCGGCGAAAAAAAAGAACAGAAAAAGGAGGCAAACCACGCGAAAACGTCGCAGCATGCCACGACGCATAGCGAGCATCCCGCAGCTAAGAGCGCACCTGTCCACCATACGCAAGCGCCTCAGCACGTAGCTTCACCTAGAGCACAGCCAGCGCCAGCGCGAGCTCCAGAAAGAGGGAACGCAGCGCAGATCACACAACCCGGCCACCCACAGCCGCAAGGAGATCGTCCACGAGCTGCTACTGCTGCTCAACCGGCTGCTCCAGCTCTCACAAAAGAACAACAGGACGAAGTGGATGCTCAAGGTCAGGGATTTCGTAGTGCGGAGCAATACCGCAAATGGAAGGAAACGGGCCGAGTAGATGCACCAGAAGCCGCAATAGTTACCGCCCGCAAGCCTGCTGGTGCGGCGGTTGGGGCTCCACCTCGCAAGTTTAATCCGCGACATTTCGATTTGCCAAGCACCCGCGGGCTTGGAGTCGAGACTGCGAAGTTTCAAGGAACGGGTCATATCGAGGGGAGCGAGAACTGGAATGGCGAAAAATATGCGACCTTTCGCAACTATCACCATGAATGGCACGATGGAGAGTGGTGGAGGCACCATCACAACCGCGTGGTTCTCATATTCGGTGGATGGTATTACTGGCATAGGGGCTACTGGTATCCGGCGTGGGGGTACGATTCCCATGCGTCTTATGCGTATGACGGCCCGATTTATGCCTATAACAATCTGCCACCTGACCAAGTTGTCGCCAACGTTCAGGCTGCATTACGAGAGCTCGGTTACTATAACGGCCCGATAGACGGGCTATTGGGTTCACCCACCCGTACCGCGATCGCCAATTTCCAGCGCGATCAGGGACTTTACACAACATCCGCAATCGATGAGCGAACATTGGCGTCACTCGGAATGACATAGCGGAGATTCCTTAACGGGAAAGTGATAGTCTCTTGAAGTCCGTGTGAAGCACGGGGAAATCATCGCCGACAATTTGAGCAAGGCCTCTTGGAATTGCGGCTCTATCTCAAGTACGGATCACGAGGGCCGACAATTTTGGGTTGTGGCTGCAGGATGTCGAGCGCTACCCCATTTATTTTTCGGGAGTGGAACTAATTGCACCCTCCTGGCAGATGCCCTGACCTCGTGCCTATTGCGTCGATTCGCCTGACACGCCGGTTGCTCGCGTCTATTCGTGTGTTTATTGGGCAACGTCTTCCTTCGTCGTTCGACATTCGGGGTTTCGTCCTTGTGAACATCCGCGCTATGGGCGGCGCCCGTCGTCGTCTGCTTCCACTACGATTGGTGTCCGCTCCTCGGTTGCTATGGGACCAAACCTAAGGTGCACTGTAATCTCGGAAGAAATTTTTGCGAAGTTCGCTCAGCCG
>CAWBIP010000004.1:0-12793 GCA_963789045.1 uncultured Verrucomicrobiae bacterium | reverse complement strand
TTCACTCAAATTTGCGAACGGGAGCACGGCGATACTTTTCTCTGGAGTTGCCGTTGAAGTAATTGCTTTCGTTGGCGCGTGCTTCGCCAGAAAAATGGCAACGCCACTCACAACAGCCGCGGTTATCAGAAGAACAGCTCCGATCATCATTGCCCATCGCCCAGCCGTCAGTCTTTCGACAGGCTTAAGAAACTGGTGTGGCCGCCGCTTCTCTTGTGCCTTCTGCCTGTTTGAACTGCCCCGGCGTTTCCGGATTGCCCAGTTCCTCCGTATAGAGATTGACCACGTGAACGCGGTCGCCGTGTTTCACCTCGCACTCGCCAAGATCATGCAAGAGAGCGGCCGCCAGTGCGCGTACTGATCCAGATCTTCCGCCACGTGCCTTGAAAGAAGAATGTGCCCGGCGTCACCGCAGTCCATTACCCGCTGCGCCACGTTGAGGCCCGCGCCGGCGAGATTTGCATGGCCAGTCACATCTATCACGCCATTCACCGGGCCACTGTCGACCCCCATCCGCAGTTTTAACTCAAGATGTTCTTTTATCGCGCGGCTAATCTCCAGAGCGCATTCGACCGGCGCTTCGGGGCTGTTGTAAAAAACCAACGCCATCCCGTCGCCAGTGGGAATTTTGATCAGCCGGCTCGCTTGTTCCGCTGTCGGAATTGCTCCGTGCCACGAGCGGTTCGGTTGAGCGTGTCGAGCAACTCGCGTGCCATTAATCACCAGCTTGGAGTAACCGACGATGTCGACGAACAGAACATGCGCGATCTCGAGCTGAATTTCTTTTTTGACCTCCGCGGACATACGCATTCACATGGAAACGCCTGTCACACCGATACTGCCATTTAGACTGCCGACGGTGAGAGAGCAAAGCCCGCACCCCGAGAAATCGTCGCCCATCGCAACGGGCGTCTTGCCCATCTCCATTCGATCCGTTTATTCTTTCTAAGATCATTGTTCCCGTAGTTCAACGGATAGAACGGAGGTTTCCTAAACCTTAAATGTGGGTTCGATTCCCGCCGGGAACGGTTTGCGTGATCTTGTTACGCGCCCATGCTCCCCAGGTTTAGCACGTTCAGCGTAAAGCCGGCGGGAAATGGATTGTCATTCAAGCCGAAGGTGCGCCGCGCAACTTTGTCGAGCTTTTCGATTTGATCAACGGAGCTGAGGATTTCGGGGCCGTCCATTGTTTCGATATGATCGACGCCGCGCTCTGTGACGCCCGCCATTCGTTCGAGGTGACGCTCTCCGCGCTGCTGCATCGACGCCGCAACTGCCTGAACAGGAGTGAGAGCGGGCGAAGCACCCTCGCGCTTTGCGAGCGCGTTTGCGCTTTGAATCTCGCGTGGCCAGCCTTCGCGCTTTGCGCGCGCGAGTACCGTACCCTGCGGAATGTTCATTTTGCGAGCGATTTGGCTAGTGGTAGTTGGCCGTTTTCGCCCTCGCTCATGTTCAAATGAACGGTTATGCTGGTTTTTGAAGAAAACAAGCCGAATTGCGATGAAGAGACCACCATTCCGAAACGGGTGGAAGTGCTTTGAAGCGCCCAGCGTCGAGCCAGTTTTCTTAAGCCCAAAAGAAGGCAATCGACTATGCAAGAACCAAGCCTGCTTTCGCTCCGGCGAGATCCGGATTCTGCATTCAAACGGCGCTGTCGAACGGGCGATCCATTTCAGCGAACCGGACCGAAAACTGTAGACCTGCCGAACTTCGGCGCAACCTGGTCATCAAACCGCGCCTGCGTAACAGGTGCACTCGAAAAAGATCGGCACGCTTTTCAGCATCGGTTTAGTCCACTGCTTCTTTGTTCGTCTCATAAGTAGTTGCGGAAACTGTGCGTTTCCAGTTTTCGAGTAATCTGCGCTAGACTCCGAACGACATCGACGTCCGACGGCGTGAGCGGTAAGCTAAACGTAAACTCGCGCAACGCGTTCGGATGAAACATCACCCTATTGCGCTGGTAGTCGATTTCCAGTTCACCATTAAGCCTTTCAGTCTCTCTTGGCCTGGTTATCGAATTTTCTTCCCTTTCGTTGTGCATCTCTCACCTCGTTCTACGGAGCCGACGCGACGAAGTTCCGAGAAAAGCGGAAGGGCAATTGAGATAAATGAATCAAGGTGCCCTGAGCGGGGCGCCCTGTACCCATCGGGACGGGCATGTCCTTCAAGGCAACCGGATGAAGTTGGGCTGTGTGGCTGCCATCGACTGCAACGGTCGAACGATCTGGATAGCAGACGCGCATCGCGACGACGAAAAACGTTTCGTTGTGCGAGCGGATGAAAAACTGACCGCGTTTGTTGAACTTGAATCCGTGATTCGCTCTTGCGGCGAATTGGTTTGACATGCAGGCGTAATTTTTTCAAAACTCGACGGCCTAAAAAAGATCTGAATCAGGCGGAGGACTTTCCCCCGCTAGGTTCTTCGCCTCCTCCAGACCTCTGCGCTTTCAGCACCGCGATGAATATCATCAGGCACCCTGCACAAATCGCCCACACCGACGCGATATCCCACAGCAAATGTAGCCAACTCATGATTTTAATTTCGTTTTCTTTGGTTTAGGCTTTCGGGAGTTCCTCGTCATTGAGGAACCTAATTCTGGCCTTTCTCACACGTACTGTACTGACAGAAATTCAGGCCGACGTTACGAGGAAAGTGCAGAGAATTTGCAGAATCGCAGCACAAGCGAAGATTTCTTCTGATTACACGAAAATTTTGGCTCGACAGCGTGTATTCGCTCGATATGTGCATCTGAACATGAAGTACATCCAGCTGACTGCTAGGAATTCAAAAATTTTCCGTTGGTCTCGGCCTTTAAGGAAAACTTGTAAAAGCAGCGGTGAAGCGTAAGGACAACCGACAATTGTCGAATTGCTTGGCGGTTCAGAGACACACCGGGCATCTACGGTTCTTTGAAATCGCCTTTGTGTCTGTGTACTTCGATCAGTTTGCCAGCGTCATCGTAAACGCGAATCACAGCATCGTGTGAGCGGCTGTAAAACTTTGCGTAGCCGAGTGCTTTCGTGATCGCCTCCGGTTCGCGACACCAGAAGCGGCCCGAAATGGCAGCATGAAAGCGAACGCGCTCCTGCGTTTGTGTATAAGATAAAAGTGTTTCTGGTGCCGCTGTTATTTCGCCGATGACTTCGATAGTGCTCTACGTGAAGCTGGGTGGAAACCACTGAGGATCAAAAACCGAACCGTCCTCGCGTATGGGATTTCTGTTGCGACAGTCGAGGGAACAGCAGCCGCACAGACATGCACACGCAAGCAGAACAACGAGCGTACGAAATAGAGGCTTCATGTGGGTTGCCTATGCGATTTGGTCAGCACTCTTCAAGCAAAATCTACGGACTGGCCCACTGCCGACCTTTCGTTTTCGGCTTACTCTTTGATTGTTCCAACTGGCCCGCGTGCTCGTGTGTTTCGATCACGTTGCCCGCTGCATGGCAAACGCGTTGTTCTTAATCGAGACGGAGCTGAGCCGTTAGCGGTTAACTACAGCGGGGGGTTAGACGTTTTCAGTGGTACGGGGACCAGCGCCACACCACGACGCCATCGTGGCGCAGGCCCATTTGATAGCCTTTTCCATTTAAGGTGCCTATGCTGTTCGGCAACCACACGATACCACCCGCTTTATCGATCTGCGCCCATGCAGCAGTGGCAATCAGTAAACCAACAATGAATGCTACGATTGTTTTCATGAGGCAGTTTGCCGAAAAACACTGCAAGTTGGCAAGCACGCTGTCGCGAGAGGCACTGCCGCTGCCTGACTCCTAAAACACGCGGAAATCGCCCGCTTGCTCGTGCGTTTCGATCATGTTGCCAGCCTCATCGTAAACGCGAATTACAGCGTCATGTGAGCGGCTGAAAAATTTGCGTAGTCGATTGCATAGTCCGCAGTCGAGGCCGGGCAGTACGCGTGGTGTTTAGGGTAGCAAAACTCCTCCGCAACAATTCGACGGTCTCGCGCTTTCAGGTCTGGTTCAAACAACAAAATCAGCGGGCCGATACTGGTACGCAAAATGCGTGTCGGTTTTTGCGTCGATTAAGACAGTCAGACATTCTTGTCGATCCTTACCTTACGGGATAACGACGAGTCTGCGACCAGGTAAGTCCTCCCGTTGCCAAGCGGTTTCGACGTCGGCGAGCGGAGCTTGTTCGGTATCGATGCTGAGTTTGCCACGGGCGGCCAGCGCCCACACCTGCGGGAAGGCGTCGAAGATGGCTGAGTGCGGAATGCTGCCACCGCCGCTTCCGTACAGCTCAAGCCCCGAACTGCGTAATGCAGCGGCAGGAAGTGCGATGGTCGGCCCCGCCATCTCACCAATCTCAACGAGGCGGATTCTGGATGCGCCAGCCTTCACGTCATCACCGATTAAGGCATCAAGCAGCACTTCAGTAGGATGACCCCATAGATAGTCAATGATGACATCGAAAGGCTTGTGGCCAGCTTCGCCGACAAAAGCTT
The DNA here is from genome assembly GCA_963789045.1 of uncultured Verrucomicrobiae bacterium. GTDB lineage: Bacteria > Verrucomicrobiota > Verrucomicrobiia > Chthoniobacterales > UBA10450 > CAWBIP01. The sequence continues at coordinate 8,324 of CAWBIP010000004.1, read as the reverse complement.
TGGCAAGTTCCTGGTCAGATTGGTCGAGGCGAATGGTCACGTCGGCGCCCAGATCGTTCAACGTCCTTAATACTTGCTCGTTGCGTCCGGCGGCAACAACACGTCCTGCGCCAAGATGCCTGGCGATCTGGATGGCGAGTTTGCCCGCCACTCCCGTCCCGCCGAGAATCAAGACCGTCTCGCCCGGCTTGAGTTGTGCCCGCCAGACCAGCGAAAGCCAGGCAGATAAGGCGGGATTCGGCAGGGCCGCTGCGGTGGCGTCATCGACCCCATCAGGAATTGGCAAACACCAGGATCGGGATACGACGGCACGCTCGGCCATCATTCCGTAGGGCGGCCGAGATCCGCCGCAAAACACCCGTGTCCCATCGTCAAGGATGCCGACTCCATCGCTTCCACATACCACCGGCAGTTCACGATGGCTATCGTAGTGCGTACCGCTGGCCATCATCTTGTCGATGTTTTTCAGCGACGCGGCTTTGACGTGGACGATCACTTCGCCCGGACTCGGTTTTGGATCAGGGAATTCCTCGAAGCGAGGCGGTTTTCCAAGCGTGCGCAATACGGCGGCTTTCATGAGCATCCAATCCGTTTCTTTACGCTCATGACAATTAAAACCAGAACCGCGCGATGGCAGCGGCCTAACGAGAAAGAGATAAGCCACGGCAGGGTGTCGCGGCAAACACGCTGAGGGTTGCTTCGCCAAGGGGCCGTTAGCTTCATCGGCTAGTTAGATGGCTTCGTTTCGCAATCTCCCTCGGCTAAATGAAAACAATAAATAATCTGCAGCCGCCTCTGAAATATCGGCGAAATGCCGCACGTGCGTTCGCTTATGATCAAACCAGCCAACCCGATAGCCGCTGTCAGTTCGCTCGATGAACGTCGATGGAGTGTAGCGTTTGTCGTAGGACTGCCGCAACACTCGGTCAGCAGCTTTGGGATTTTCGCGGAAGTAGCCCACGAGATCATCAGGTGGCAGTGTCGCCCTGCGATTTGAACTCGTCGGGCGCGTTGATTGCTGGCTGGCAGCCCTCGGGGACATTATCTAGCGCGAACACCATCTAACGAGAAAGAGATAAGCCACGACAGGGCGTTGTGGCAAACACGCCGGGGTTGTCTCGCGATGGGGCCGTTGGCTTCATCGAATGTTTAGGCCGCTGGTGTGTCAGTGTCATCGTTTCTTGTCTTCTGTGATGGTCGGTTCGACGCGGGCGCCGTCCATTACAATCCAGCAATCCATCGTCGGCCAGATACCAGTGCTGCCGCCGCGCCGAGTAAGACGATAACGCGCACGCCAAGCCCAACCGCCGCTGACGTTCACGAGCGCCAAGTCCTCGAGCTTCCAGAACGTCTCCTTGAAAGTCGGAATACTTGCAATGAATTTCTGGGCCTCTGCCAACGCGTTCGCTGCGGGGTGTGGCGGGTTAGCATCCTTGTCTGGATCCCATTTGGGACTACGTGCTTGTTGCGCCTCAGTAATCTTGAACTGGTAGCGTTTGCCGTCGTAGTAGGAATCGAACTCGGCCTCAGCGGCGACGCGGGAGACCAACCCCGCGAACAGAAAACCGCACAGGAGGAGTTTGATTGTAGTGCTCATATTCGCGGTGCGGTCGAAGCGACCTAACAAGAAATAGATTGCAACTTGCAATCTATTTCTTGCCCTTGCGAGGGGAAAGCGATTAAAAGGCTGCACGGTGGGAATTGTGCCGAATCATTCGGGATTTTGGAAGCGGAATGATCGTAAACGTATGCAGGAATCGTCGATGCCATACTGGCCGGATCATTCACAGTCCGGCAATCAAAAACGTGTAACGATAAGATTTTGTCTGATTAGACGATCATCCACCAGCCCGATTGTGCGGTTTCATTCATCAAACCAGATTTCCGTCCCACACTCCATAGGAATTCCAAGGCGCCTTATTGGTTGTGCCTCGGACTAATGAGCGGCGGAGGAAGGGAACTCCCGCCGCTCTTCCTTCCAGTGACGCGAGGGACGTTATGACAGTAATCTTGATATTCACACTGATTTTGCGAATCGTGGAAGTGTGGGCTGCCTGCGCCGCAATTTTGTATTTGTTCGTACTCATCATGGGGAAGCGCGAATGAGACAATCCGATTTGTTCCTTCGGGCGTGTCGATGACATCATGGCCAAATCATTTGCCGGGCGGCAATCAAAAACGATTCTAGTACGATCCTGTGAAGCGGGGCGGACTTTGTAAACGTGTTGCCGGCGGTTAAGTGTCGCGCTTGTTCCGCAACTTTCGCTCAAGATTGTCGAGAGGTGAAAAGATGAGGCACGCAAGCTCGGTGTGCTTTCGAAATAGGAGACTAGGAATCGCCATCACTTCGCAGCCGGGAGCGGCGCGCACACCGGCAATCACCAATGAGATACCGAGGAACGTGATTACTGTTAATGCGCCCTCACCGTGGCCAAAAATCAGTGAGCCATGGACGCCAAAAACATACAGGGCCACGAGCAATCCCGCCGCTACGACAGCGCCAAAGGACGACCGTACCAATGTGTCGCGACGCAGCAATGTGAAGAAGGCTGTAAAGGACAATCAACCCAAAGATTAGCAAAAACACTTCCACGGTAAATCGCAGCGGGACTCGGAAGAAAACGGTTGTGACGTAAGCAATCAACGCAAGCCCGATCACGATGCGGAGCGCACGCCCTAGCGGCGGCGCTTTGCGTGATCCTGTGTCACAAACGTGTGTAGGATTCGTTAATGGCATCGGACACTACATTGACTGAGCCGGGATACATCTTCAACGCCTGCCCGATTCTGTGAAGCGGGCAGGGCCATCCCTAGTTTCTTGCAATAGTCTTGCAAGGGCTAAACGTACACGAGGGAAGGCATAAGCTCTCTCAAGGCTGGCACGGGTTCAACTCCCATACGCGATGAGGCTTGCCCCTTTGAATCCACGGCCGAGACGTAACCCAAGCTCCACTGACTTTTCTTGAGCTTGTCCGCGATTATTTCCCAATATTTCATTGGTGCGCAAACGAGAGTGTCAAAGAACGTGAACAGTCGCCGGTCGAAAAAATCTTCCTGATGAATGATTCCTTTGCCGTGCAGCGGAGCGCGGGATTATTCGACTGCGGACCTTTGAAATCTTTACTTTCCATTTTTTCTCTTGTCGCTGCGGGTTTGTGGAGCGCGATTGTTCCAACAAACGCACAGGTTAACGTGAGCCAGTATCACAACAACGCCTCGCGTCATGGTCTTTATGTCGATTCAGCCTTCACGCAATCGGCTGCCGCGAACCTAACGCGAGATCTGAACTTCAACGGTACGATCGTCGGCGACGTTTACTCGCAGCCGCTTTACATAGAGGGCGGTCCGAGTGGCCCAATGATCATTGCGGTCACCGAATCGAATAACGTTTATGCGCTGGATGCTGTGAACGGCACCATTATCTGGCAGCGAAATGTAGGCGCTCCGGTGCCAGCACCCGATCTCGTCTGCACTGAGGTCGGTTCCATGGGCATCACCGGCACTCCCGTTGTCGATCTTGCTTCACGGGCGCTGTTTTTGAACGCAACGGTTACGCCCGATGGCGGCGCGACCAAAAAACATTACATCATTCCGCTTAACGTGGACACGGGCGTCATCAACCCAGGCTGGCCGGTGGACGTGGAGGCGATGGCTCATTACAATGGCACGAATTTCACTGCAGCGATCCAGCAGCAACGACCTGCACTCGGGATCGTGGGCAACATTCTTTATGTTGGATATGGGAGCATGGGGGATTGCAGCCTCTGTCATGGCTGGCTGGTGGGAGTGCCGATAAATAATCCAGCCAGCGTAACCGCATGGGCTACCAGCGCCATTGGCGGCGCCATATGGGGAGTTGGCGGCATCGCCAGTGACGGTACCAATCCCTTCGTTACCACCGCCAACACTTACAACACTGGAGGGATCTGGGGCGGCGGCGAAGCAGTGATTCGCTTCCAACCGGGCCCGATCTTTACTGGATCTACGAGCGACTACTGGGTGCCTACCAATTGGCTCCAACTCGACAATCTGGACGTGGACCTGGGTAGCTCGGGTCCATTGCTCGTGGAGGTGCCAGGCGCCACACCTTCCCATCTAGTGGTTGCGATGGGCAAAGATGCAATGCGTATCTGCTGAATCGCGACAACCTCGGCGGCATCAGTGCGCCGGTAGCATCATTCATCGTCAACAACGACGGCAGCATTCAGGCAGCAGCGACTTATCGGACTAACCAAGGCACATATGTGGCTTTTCGGGGGGCCAATGCTGCGATTTCTGCCTTCCTCATCAATCCAGGTAGCCCGCCGAGCATAACGCCGAACATTTGGACCGCAAGCCAAAGTGGTTGCTCGTCGCCTTTTGTGACCTCGACGGACGGAACGAATAACATGGTTGTCTGGTCAGTAGGGGCCAGCGGCGATCAGAAGTTACACGGTTACGACGGAGGAACCGGCGCTGTATTTTTGCCGGTGGCGGCGCGAACGAGACAATGGCGGGCACGCACTCCTACAGCACCACCGGCATCGTAGCTCGCGGACGCATCTACGTTGCCGGGGACAACAAAGTCTATTCTTTTAAGCTGCCGGGAGGAACGCCTACACCTACTCCAACGCCAACTCCTACCGCGACAGCAACGCCAACACCAACTCCGACTCCACCACCACCGACACCTACGCCTAGCGCAGTTACGGCTGACTTTAACGGCGACGGCCACCCGGACTGGGTGATCCGTCATGCCGCCACGGGCCAAACAGCGATCGTGTATCTGAACAACAACGTTGTTATTGGGGCCGCGTTCGGCCCCACTCTTGCGGCTGGTTGGGCGTTGAGAGGTGTGGCGGATTTCAATCTCGACAGCCATCCAGATTATGCCCTATTCGCCCCAAATACGTTTCAAACGGCAATCTGGTATTTATCTGGACCAACGTTCATAGGGAGCGCTGTTGGGCCGACTCTGCCCAGTGGCTGGGCGTTGGTGGCGACTGCCGACTTTAATGGCGACGGCCACCCGGACTGGGTGATCCGCCATGCCGCCACGGGCCAAACAGCGATCGTGTATCTGAACAACAACATTGTCATCGGCGCCGCGTTCGGCCCACCTATTCCGAACGGCTGGAGCTTGGCGGGCGTAGCGGATTTTAATGGCGACGGCCACCCAGATTACCTCTTGTTCAATCCCACTACCGGCCGTACAGCAATCTGGTACCTCTCTGGGCCAACACTCATAGGAGCGGCTCTTGGCCCGACCCTTCCCAGCGGCTGGGCGTTGGTGGCGACAGCCGACTTTAACGGAGACGGGAAGCCGGACTACGTGCTTTACCGAGCGAGCACGCGCCAAACAGCGATCGTGTATATGAACAACAACGTTGTCATCGGCGCCGCATTCGGCCCCACTCTTCCGGCCGGCTGGACGTTGGCAGCACCTTGAGGAGTCTCCTCCGTCGCGCAGCTGATTTCAGCATCCTAGCATCGAGCCTTTAGCGCGAAATACGCGTCCATCTAATCCCGCGACTTGACCACGGTTTGCGATCACCTCTTGCAAAAACCGCTATGGCGGAACCAAATCGGATTGTGTCACCATCCTTCAACTCAGCATCAGTGACAAAATCGCCATTGATCTGTGTCCCGCTCGTTGAATTTAAATGCTTCAGCGAATAGGAGTCGCCGGAACTCAGAGCACGGCATGCTGCGCGGAGACTGTCGGATGATCAATGACTATGTGGTTCAATGGAGCATGGCCAATCATGACAACGTCACCCGGACGGAAGAGCGGCGGGAGTTCCCAACCCGCCGCTCATTAGTCCAAGGCACAATCCAAAAAGCGCCTTGGCATTCCTATGGAGTGTGCGCGGGAAACTTGGTTTGATTGGGGCAACTCAATCGTCGTGAAGTTGCAGCTTTGGTCGGAGTAGCGCCATTTAATCGCGATAGCGGAAAGATGCGCGGCAAACGCGCGATCTATGGTGGAGGGCGTTTCGTTCGACATGGACTTTGCATGGCCGCGTTAGTCGCCGCGCGTCACAACCCAATCCTGCGCAATTTTTATCTGCGCTTGCGAGCGGCTGGCAAACCGGCCAAACTCGCCCTCACTGCCACGATGCGAAAACTGCTGATCGTGCTCAACAGTGCGCTCAAACGCGATCTACGTTATGCTTGAAACCAAGACAGTTACTAACGGCCCCTGATCGAGTGAGCACGAGCGAGCTTGCCACCGCACCCTGCCGTGGCTTATCTCTTTCTCGTTAGATGACAAGATCGGATCAACTTGGGACTCACAAATTAAAGCAGTCGCTAAGAACATTGGGGGAGGTGCGATGATCGCGTCTCCAAAGGTCGCTGAGTCCCAATCTGGACCGAGCCTGCTCGGGACATGGCGACTGGTATCGTATGAAGCGCGCGATCCGGAAGGTCGGGTTCAGTACCCATTGGGCGAAAATGTGTCCGGCCTGCTCGTCTACGATGGTGGCGGCAACATGTCAGCCGATGTCATGAGAAACGACCGGCCCTTCTTTGCCGCAAAGGACCCCGCTCGCGGCACAGATGCGGAACTCCGTGCGGCATTTGAGGATTACGGTTCCTATTTCGGCACGTACACCATTGACCAGGCGAGGCAAACTGTGACACATCAAGTTCGAGGTGCCTGGTATCCGAATTGGATCGGCCATGATCAGGTCCGGCATTTCAAGTTCGACGGCAGGCGCCTGTTATTGTCCACTCCGCCGCTCATATGGGATGGCCACTCATTCGAGTACGTTTTGACTTGGGAACGCATCTCATGAACACCATTCGCCTTGCAAGGATCCAAGTGAAGTTGCGTGCGCCTAACCAGTCGATGAAGCCAACCCAGCACTTTGTTGTAAGCTTTCGGTCGATGAACACCCCAATTCTCAAAGTGCTGGGTGGCTTATCTCTTCGACTCATGATCTTCCCAGCTCATTCGCCGTCTCGGGATTGCCCGTCTATGTCGCGGCTTCCCTGCTCGCTCCATTCTCGTTAGGCCTATGAAAGCAAACTTTGGCGTGGGTCACGCGGCCATCGGGCTGGTCCTTCTGGTCGCTTTGGCACAGTCAGCAGTTCATTCCGAGCCTGCTGTTTCCGCGTCATCGTCTCCGTCGATTGACGGAACTTACGAACTCGTGGAGCGCGTGATGGCGGACGGGACAGTTCTTCGACCGCCTTCAGTCGTAGCGCTGTATACGATGGCGCACGGGCGGTTCAGTCTGAATCTGTTCGTCAAGAATCGCGATGGAACGTTCGCCTCCGAGTCGACGGTTGGCCGCTACACGTTCAACGCGGACAAGTACTGCGAGTGGATCGTCTACACGATAAGAAACAATCTCGATAAGCCAGGAGTCACCAACGAGGCGCCTGCGGTGACCGATCACTGCACGCTCGTGACCTCAAAGGATGGCCGCTTCAATTTTTCACCACCTGGGGAAGGCGTGGAGGTCAGCTTCGGGGCGGAGGGTTTCACCGCGAAAATCGGCGGTAAATTCGTCGATCATTGGAGGAAGATCCGATAGCCGAGATGAAACGCCTAACCATGCGATGCAGCGAACCGCGGACCGTCCCTCATGCTTAGGTTTCACTCTTGCACGATGTCACTCATAATTCGCAAGGTCGCTGATCTTGTGTCTGGTTAGGTCTCGATGGTGATGCGAGAATGATATGAGCGACCAATTTCAGCACCTGATGGTGCTGACCTCGATTATCATCGTCTTGGGCATTACGAACGTGCTTTTAGGCGTCAGCGGCGCGATCGAGCGTTACACTGAAGGCGACCGTCCACTGCAGCTCAGTTGGGCATCAGCATTCTGGCTGGCCCAGGTTTTTGGTGGATGATTCTTTTCTGGTGGTGGGAGTTTCGCCTGGTCGACATCCTGAAACATTGGACGCTATGGAACTATCTTCTGATTATCTGCTACGCAGTTGTTCTGTTTCTTCTCGTTCCTAAGGACTGGGACAAAGTTGACAACCTGGATGCATATTTTCTGTCAAAGCGTCGCTGGTTCTATTCAGTTTACCTTCTTGGCCTGGTCATCGATGTGATGGACTCATATATGAAGGGCGGCTGGACTTATGTCATAGGGCTGGGCGTGTTGGGCTGGGGATATTCTGTCGCTGGTATTCCGGTGGCAGTCATTGGATTTCGCTCAAGGCGCATTCGCACGCATACGATAATGGGAATCGTGATCTTTGTTTGGCAGGTAGTCCTCGGGTTCGACGTTTCCCCGTTGCTCCATCGCTAGACCTAACCAATCGATTCATGAAATCACTTATTGTTGCTAGCCTTTTGCTTTCGATTTGTGTGGTGAAAGCAACCG
>CAWBIP010000003.1:0-16265 GCA_963789045.1 uncultured Verrucomicrobiae bacterium | reverse complement strand
TTCGCCAGTCTTCCCTTAGAAGCCCAGAAATAGATGACAAATTGCCGTCTAATTCTCGTTAAATCTATGCGTGTGTTGATGGCGCTTCTGCTTTTTTTGTGTGTGGCTTGCATCCTCGGCGATCACGGGCATTCAGGCATTCGACGCAAACTCACGCACTGGCACGGTGGTTTATTACTGGCATGGCTATTGGCGATTACTCGCGCTTGTTTATGCCGCGATCTCCGCGCTGGCCTTTTACGTCGTATATCGCCGGTATCCGATCACATGGAAGCTCGGCTGGGTGTTTCTCATTGCAGGCGCAGCAGAGTTCATATTTCAGGCTTGGTTGGGTCTCATTCATCAGCCATACGGCTGGGTTGGTGCTATCGCTGCCACGCTTGGCGGTATCGGCGCGGCGATCTACTGGGGCTTCTGGTGGCGGAAGCAGAAGCATTACTTTTCTCCCGATGCGACCGATTAGATCTAACCATTCGATGAAGCCAACGGCCCCATCACGGAATGAGTTCAATGTGTTTTCCACAACACCCTGCCGTGGCTTATCTCTTTCTCGTTAGATGTAAGCACGATGAAGTTGCTAACGTTCCTTATCGATCTGCCCATCAGATTCACCTTCGCACTAGTCGGGTTCACGCTTGGCGGCTGGATAGGCTGGCTGGGAATAATCTTAGTCTTATTGAGATTTCTCGGCGTTATACATTGGCCGTGGTGGTTAGCAGCGCTGCCACTCGAATACGGCGTCATTTATTGTCTGTATATGACCATCGACGGAGCATGGTATCGGGCAGGGCTAAAAAAGATCGGTGGCTATGCGCGTTCCACGTCATTCGAGAGCAGGGAAGCGGAGGAGGCTTTCAAGCTTTCGCAGATGGGGAAGGACGCGTATATCGCCGAGAAGGAAGCTGAACTCGGCCCAAGATTGACGCAATCGTTGCTGAAGCGAGAGCACGACAAAAAGGCAAGGAAAAGCAGAACGAATGACGGAATCATCCAACCAAGCGATGCAACGTTATCCAGGCGATCCTTCCCTGTTTGCTTTAAAACAAGTCGCCCCAAGTGTGGTAAACACTCGGGGCGCTATTTGTTTCTGGTTTTAGGCGGCTCGCTGTTGGCGAGGGGATTGTGGTATACAGCTAAACTCAAGAACATCCTCGGAGATTTTGGTAATCGCCCAGGGGTCTGGAGTAGTCTGCATGACCACATTGGCTTCCACGATCTTGCGACCGACTGGCCGCAATGATTTAATGGAGTAGCCTTCCGCTGCCGTCACAATGTAGCCTTGGCCACCTTGCTGGCAAAAGAATGTGCCGCTCTCTCCGCGCAATGCCTCCGCCAAGTCGGGATGCTGAATTGTCCCATTTATCGGTAGTTTCGTTTGCATGTTTTTAGTCCTTTCTTGCACTCAGTTAAATCCATCTCGGTGCATCGCGCTCACCGATTATTGTCAGACTCGACCCTAATTTTGCGCGTGTTGAGGCGCGCAGCAGGCGATGCTCGCGAGAGTCGCCGACTCCTATCGGCTGAAAGATTTGAATTCAACAAACGGGACACAGGTCAACGTGCCTCCTGACGCGCGGCCAAGCTCCAAGCGTCTCAGCGATCGATTCCAACTGGCGAACGATCTGGATTGTTGAGACACCGCGGCGGTCAAGGCTTTAATCGGGTGCGTTGATCGAAAAGCGGGAGTCAAAGGGCTGCTTGGCCACTTATTCAGACTATCTCACGGCCTTTTTTTGTGCGCCAGAGCCCGCCCTCTGATTGCATCGATTGATTGCATTTGATTGCAGAGGGAGTGTATTGCTTTTGGTCGCCTGAGACCCTTGCACGATGCACGCTGAGCCATGATGCCAAGTTCTAGACGGCAGTGTGTACTCGCAGCAATAGTGATAGCGGCGACTCTACCAAGCATCTCGACTGCGCAATCAGCCGAGCCGACGATGAAGGCAATTGTGGTGCATGAATACGGTGGGCCAGAAGTTTTGAAGTATGAAGACGTCCCGCGGCCAGAACCGAGGGAAGATCAGATTCTGGTTCGCGTGATCGGGGCGGGCGTAAACCCAGTGGATGGAGCGGCTCGCTCGCAAAAATTCGCGCAGTTGCTCCACATCAAATTACCGGCGATTCCGGGATATGATATTGCAGGAGTAGTTGAGAAGACCGGCGCGAAGATCACGAAGTTCAAAGCAGGCGATCCAGTTTACGCATATATCGCGTTGGACAAGAGGCGGTTATGCGGCTTACACGGCTGTAACGGAAAAGGAGGCTGCAGCCAAGCCGCAGTCCCTGACGTATCTTGAAGCCGCAGCGGTGCCGCTGGTCGCGGAAACGGCGTGGCAGGCGCTGATAGACGCCGCGAAGCTGGGCGCGGGCCAGACCGTCCTAATTCACGGCGCCTCAGGCGGCGTGGGAACTTTTGCGATTCAAATCGCGAAAGCGCGCGGCGCGAAAGTGATCGCGACGGCCTCAACACCAAACCAGGATCTACTCAAGGAACTTGGCGCGGATGTGGCGATCGATTACACAAAGACAAATTCGAAGAGGTTGCGAAAGATGTCGATGTTGTGCTTGATTCAGTCGGAAAAGATACGCTCGCGCGTTCCTACGGCGTCGTAAAGAAAGGCGGCTTCATCGTTTCTCTCGTCGCTCGACCCGATCCAGCTGAGCTTGAGAAATACGGGATCAAGGGTGGGTCCCTCAGCGTCGAGCCTAATGCTGGTGAACTGGCCGAAATCGGAAGATTGATCGACGTAAAGAAGATCAGGCCGATTGTGTCGATGGTGATACCACTCGCGGAAGCTGGAAAAGCGCAAGAACAAGCTGCGACCGGCCACACGCGCGGAAAAATTGTGCTCGAAGTCGCAGATGAGCCGTAGAAGTTCACTTGACCGCGTCCACGGCGGCGAAAATGGGCCAGGCCGAAATCGCCATCAGGACGGCAAACATGAGCCCTTCGATGGCAAATTGGCAACTGCTCTCATGCGCAAATTGGCGCGCCAATCCGCCCAACGATCGGCGTATTCTCGATGTTTCCTTCGGTGCCCGTTTGATTACCCTTTTCACTGTAATCACGCTCATAGCTGAACAGTCGATAATCCATGGCGCGGCGAGCGTCAGGTTACGAATCGTAAAGGTTGCGTGACGAAATAGTGACACGTTATCGCCCGCGTGCTCGTGCGTTTCGATCACCTTGCCGCTGCATCGTAAACGCGAATCACAGCATCATGTGAGCGGCTGCGATGCTTGGCGTATCCAATTGCATTGCTGGCAGCGGCTCGCCTTTAGCGCAGCATAGCCGATGGTAATGCAGCGGAGGAAAGCAATGAAAGAAAATCGCCCCTCTCAATCCTGCGCCTTCAATCCACGGGTGTTCGGGGCTTTGCTTCTTTGGTTGGGCGGCATGTTGTTGGCGATGCTGAGTTTTGCGGTATCGACAACATCGAATGCAATTACAACCACGCCAGCAGCCTCGCCCCAATCGACATGGGCGCCTAGCGTTGACGCGCAGAAGTGCGCGGCGCTGACGGAGGTCAACCTGGAAGATATCCCAGGAGGTCCGGCTCTCATCACCTCGGCACGCCTCGTAGAAGTGCCTGCTAGCGGCCTGGAGCCACCGTTCTTCCATCCCAGCGGATACGCAGCAGTGCTGCTGCTCAGAGCACCACCAAGATCAAACGATATTGCGACGTGACTGGCTATGTTGCGCCGCAGAACAAGTTCGAGTTAAAGCTGCCGCTGTCGGGGGACTGGAATCAGAAGTTTTTCTTTTATGCTTGTGGTGGCTTTTGTGGCTCTGTCATTAGAGACGCCTGCAATCTTGGTCTGGCGCGGGGCTATGCCTCCGCGACGGGAAACGGCGGTCACGACAGCGCCTTGGGATTTGATGGCGTTTGGGCCGCGAACGCGCCCGAATTGCAGGAGGATTTTGGCTGGCGCAGCAATCATGTTGTCACGCTCATTGCCAAGGCCATCACCACTCACTATTACGGAAAGCCGATCAAGCATTCCTACATGGTTGGCAACTCAAAGGGCGGCCAAGCCGTTCTTATGGAAGCGCAAAGATTCCCGGAAGACTTCGATGGGTTGATGCCCAGTGCACCCGTCTACGACTATACTGGACGTAATACGATAGCCGCTGCTTGGTTTGCGCAAGCCGTCAGCGACGGACATGGCGGCTCAGTGCTCAACGCTGACGCCGCTCAGGTTGTGCACAAATCGGTGCTGAAGTCACTGCGGCGCGCAAGCTGGCGTTGAAGAAGGGCTCGTCACCGATCCGCCTTCCTGCAAGTGGCAGCCGGAAATGATTGCGTGCGCTTCAGGGAGCAGCAGCGCCTGATTGCCTGAATGCAAAACAAGTCGCCGCTGTCAAGCGCCTGATGGCCCCGGCGACCAATTCCAAGGGCGAGGTGCTTTACGCTTATTCCTACATCCCCGGAACTGAAACGCAGTGGGCCGGCTGGAACTACTTTGGAGCTCCAAGCCCCGCTTATCCGCCGCGATTTGCCAACTTGGATCTACCCAGGCAGTTCCTAAGATACTTTGTGGACGAGAAAATAAGGGACAAAGGGTGACGCTCTCAGTTTCGACTTCGATCGTGACCCTGCCACTCTGGCCAGAGCGCGAAGAATCTACGACGCAACCTCTTTCGATCTGCGCGCTTTTAAGGCACGGGGAGGTAAAATTCTCATGTGGCATGGCTGGGCCGACGGCGCCATCCTGGCGACCTCTTCGATTGGCTACTATGAAGGAGTTACGAAACTGATGGGTGGCCGCAAACAGACCGAAGACTTCTTTCGGTTATTTCTGGTCCCGGGAGTTCATCACGGGGGCGGAGGGCCGGGATTCACCGAGTTCGACGCCCTGACTGCGTTGGAAAACTGGGTAGAGAAAGGACAGGCGCCAGAAAAACTGATTGCCTGGCGATCAAGCAACGGCGCTGTGGAGCGGTCGCGGCCGGTCTTCCCATACCCAGTGTTGGCCCGTTATTCGGGAAAGGGCGATCCGAAACAAGCCGACAGTTTCGTCCCGTTCGATCCAACCGCACACTAGCGAGCGCTACGGTTGTCGCGGCGTTCGACAGCTACCGCTTCGAATGTCGGATCACAGCAGCACTAAGCGCTGCCCCTTCCACGTTGCAGTGAAGCTGTAGGTCTGCCCCGCTTGTGCCGTGACAGTCTTTGTAAAGTGGCCAGAACGATTCGGGCCACTTACAGTCAGAGTTATCGAGTAGTGAACCCCGCTGAGACGCCCGCTTCTGGCTGTTGACATCGCCATGTTGCTTACGATGCTTGCTTGCGCCAGTGGCTCAACGACTGCGAGGGCTAGGAATTAAACGGGGACTAACCTGGTCCGGTGTCTATGAATCAGCACGGAGCCCCCAAGCACCGCCTCTCGGCCTTCGATCATTTCTCGGTCGATCCACTTTCCAGTCTGCCAAGCTTCGGCGTATTTAGTGGAGTTGAACCGTCCCATGCACACTGTAGTCGCACCAGTATCATTGTTTAATACTGTGATCGTTGCCCCGTGCGCGAGGAGTGCCCAGGCGAAAAACAGTGCGATAGCAATCGCAGCGGGACTGATATGGCCTGTGATGTTTGGTTTCATAGCTCTCGCTTTCCTGAGTTGTTTTTCTCTAATTGGTTATTGACAACCCAACTAAGACTCAAGGCTTAATCATCATTTGAGCTGACTTAGGTTCGCCTACTGCATAGCCTGGGCCGGGTTCTAGGGTCACCACAACGCTGTACGATTGAAGGGATGATGCTCTCCGGTCAGGCAGGGTTTGGATCAAGATTACTCCGTAGCCGGATTGTCCGATGTGGGCCGGGGAGACAAGGTGGACGTAGTCGACTCCTGGAATGGCGGTGCCGCTGACAGAGAAGTTTACGTAACTTCCACCGAACACGACTGGATTCATGTTCAGGACGAACGAACCGGTCTTCCCCCGGAGACATCCCCCGTGCTATGGATAGTGATAACCGGGAGTTTGTCCTCCTCGCCACGCACCTGCGTGATCGCGCTCCAAAGCACGAACACCAAGCCAAGGCTAAGAAGGAGTTTGCTGATGATTTTTGTTTTCATGTTATTTATTTTCCTTTTGTTGTTTTGGCCTTCTTTGATTTCTCGTTATTGAGAACTCACTTCTGGCCTTTCACTGAGTTACTGCAGAGGATTCAGCGCGATATAACGCGGAAACATGTTAATTCGGGCTAGGTCCTACACAGAAGTTAGGTGACGCCTGACTAGACAGGGTCGCGCGGTTCCAATAAAAAGGCTCCTGCCATCAGACGGATCTGAATCAGGCGGAGGACTTCTTTCCCCGCTAGGTTCTTCGCCCTCCTCCGGACCCGCAACCAAAAGTTAACTCGTGATCAGTGCAAACAGGGTTTGCAAAAAGTGCGGAGCAAAAATTGTCGATGACACAACGCGAGAAGTTTGCCCTGCTTGTCTTCTAGAAACCGGCCTTGGTCTGCTCGCGGACGAATCTGTAACCGGGGTCGTTGACCGCGGCCGCGATGATGACACGGGAGTAGCGGAGATCAGCAACGAAGAGGATTTGGTTCCGCGTTCAACCGCTCCCAGCGACGAGCACTTTGGAGTCTATGAGATCGAGCGGCGTCCGGACGGAAGTCTCTACGAGCTTGGGCGTGGAGCGATGGGCGTGACGTATCGCGCCATCGACACGTCGCTCCAACGCAAAGTTGCGTTAAAGATCATTAAGGTCGGCATCGCCAGGCGAAGTGCCGATGCCCGGGAACGTTTTATGCGCGAAGCTCGCATGGCCGCCGCACTGCGACACGAGAACATCGCCACCGTCTACCAATTCGGAATTCGCGAGGACACAGGCCAATATTTCTACGCGATGGAACTGATCGAGGGCGAGACCCTCGAGGAACGCGTTCGCCGCGCGGGACCGCTCGTGCGCGCACAACCATCGGCATCGCACAGCAAGTCACCGCTGCATTAGCCGCCGCGGAAAAGCACGGGTTAGTCCACCGCGATTTAAAGCCAGCAAACCTGATGCTCGTCTCGCTCGATGGCGAGACAGCCGGCGCTCCCGGCGACCATAAGAAACTGGTGGTAAAAATAATCGACTTCGGTCTGGCCAAGGCTCTCCGTGCACCAATGATCCGATGTCGCTGACCCGTGGCAGATTTGTCGGCACACCGGAATTTGCCAGCCCGGAACAATTTGAACATTCCGCGCTCGACGTGCGCTCGGACATCTACTCGCTGGGCGAAACGCTCTGGTTCGCGCTTACAGGAAAAATGCCATTTGTCGGCCATCGCATAGAGGAGATTCACCACGCTCAACAATCAGATGTGCTTCCAATCGAACAACTCAAAGCAGCGCACGTTCCGTCCTCGCCTCAGGTCGCTGCTCGAATCGATGCTCGCACTGGAGCCGGCGTCCCGGCCCGGCACACACGAATTAGCAGCGCGCCTGCAACGTTGCTCCCCAGAGGCACGCAGCGTGCTACGCACGCGCGTCGCTCTCGCATCGACAGCAATGCTAATTCTTGGTGTTTCTGCATTCTTCATCTTCCTCTCGCTGCACATCCAAAATTCAGTTTCGAATCTCGCGATACCGGAGAAAAGCCTCGCAGTCCTTCCGTTTGAAAATTAAGCGAAGAAAAAGCAAACGCGTACTTCGCCGATGGGGTGCAGGACGAAATCCTGACGGACCTGGCGAAGATCGCCGACCTGAAAGTCATCAGCCGCACCTGCGTTATGCACTATAAGAGCGGCGCGGCACGCAATCTGCGCGAGATCGCGCAGCAACTGGGAGTCGCGAATGTGGTCGAAGGCAGCGTTCAGCGCTCGGGCAATCGCGTGCGCGTCAACGCGCAATTGATCGACGCCCGCAACGACGCGCATCTCTGGGCACAAACCTACGATCGCGATCTGGCCGATGTGTTCGCCATCCAAAGCGAGATCGCCAAGGCCATTGCCGATCAGTTACAGGCGAAGCTCTCGCCTAACGAGAAGAAAGCCATCGAGCAGCCGCCCACGACTGATCTGGCGGCTTTCGACCTTTACAGCCGGGCGAAGTCACTTCTTCTCACGGCAGTTTTCAGCGCGACGGGCGAGCCAGACCTGCGGAAGGCAATTGAACTTCTGGATGAGGCGGTGAAGCGCGATCCCTCATTTTTCGACGCTTACTGCCAGCTCGCCTATGCGCACGAATACCTTTATGCAGTAAGGGGGTCTGATCACACTCCCGCCCGGCTTGCGCTGGCTGAAGCTGCGGTGCAAGCCGCGACACGGCTGCGGCCGGATGCTGCCGAAACGCATTTGGCGCGCGCACAATATCTTTACTTCGGGCTGCGCGACTATGCCGGCGCCCTCGCCGAATTGGAGATTGCGCGGCGAGCGTTACCCAATGATCCGCGTCTCTTCGAACTCACCGGCTACATTCTGCGGCGGCGCGGCCAGCAGGAGGAAGGTCTGCAGAACCTGCAGCGCGCGGTGGAGCTGGACCCGCGCAACTTTAATACTCTGCAACAGATCGCGCTCAGTTACCAACAATTGGGGCGCTATGCCGAGGCGATCGCTGCGCTGGATCGGGCGTTAGCGATCGTGCCCGACAACGTCGAAACGCGGGCCAATCGTGGACTATATTACGTCTGCTGGAAAGCGGACACCCGGCCGCTGCGCCAGACAATTGATGCAATCCTCGCGCAAGGACCGGGCGCCATCGCCAGCGCCGCGGATACCTGGTTCTTTTGCGCTCTGGCCGAACGCGATCCGGCTGCGGCCGAACGAGCGCTCGTCGCGCTGGGCGACAATCCCTGCTGGGTCGAGGACGCGATTTTTCTGAGCCACAGCTTTGGCGAAGGGCTGCTGGCGCGCATGACCAAAGATGAGGCAAGAGCGCGCACTGCGTTTGAAGCGGCTCGCGCACAGCAGGAGAAGATCGTGCAGGCGCAGCCGGACTATGGCCCCACGCTCTGCGTCCTCGGCTTAATCGACGCTGCTCTTGGGCGGAAAGACCTGGCGTTGGACGAAGGCCGTCGAGCGATCGCGCTCACGCCGCTGGAAAAAGATGTCAACAACGGCAGTCGCGTCCTTCAATATTTCGCCATCACGGCAGCGTGGGCGGGCGACAAGGAGCTTGCCTTGCAGCAACTGGAAGCTGGACTGCGTGCTCCCGACGCATCGCTCATGCTGAGCTACGGCGCCTTAAAACTGCACCCCGTCTGGGACCCGCTCCGCGGCGATCCGCGCTTCGAAAAAATCGTCGCCTCGCTCGCGCCGAAAAAACCGTAAAGCTCAACCACGCTGTTCTACGAAAAGGAGCCACGCTCGACGATAACATGAAGGATTGGGAAATCATCGCTGACAATCTCAGTAAAGCCGGTTGGAGTTGGGGCTGTGTCTCAGCCATTGATTCCGAAGGGCGAACGATCTGGATTGCTGATGCACATCGCGACAACGGAAAACGTTTCGTTGTGCGAGCGGATGAAAAGTTGACGGCGTTTCTGGAATTGGAAGCGGCGATTCGTTTATTAGTTTCCGAGAACGCCTTGACCACCGAAATTCGTCATTGTCCGCTGGTGTCCAGCACAGCTTGCTCGCTTTTCGTTGCGTTCGCTGATGCAATGCGAAGGCCCCATTTAGCCGACCAGCCACGCTGCCACAAGTCCGGTAATCAGGACGGTCAGCGGACTGAGCATGACGAACCCGAGCGCTAGTTTCATAACTGCCGGTACATGCGTTTCAATGTTAATGGATTCGTTCACACTTTATTTCCGGAATTCTAGGCCCAACATTTCAGAAAAATTTACAACCGCATCCCTTTTGCCCCCGCGCCACCGACGATTTCTACGCACGTTTACGAGATTTGGCCGTCAATCAGCCGGCGTTGCTGATTGCGTTTAGCCCGGCATACCACAGTGGAAATTTTTTGGCAATCGTGAACCCCGGCGCGCGCATCATTGCCTCCGTTTCATATCACTTTGTCATTGCCGTGTGGAGAGCAAAAGAGCACAATCCCACGCGCAAATTGCTGGAATATCATCGCTGACACTCTCGACAGTCTGAATAAGGCGCGATTATGGAATTCACGTAATCTTAGCGCGCCCGACAAAGATGCCCATTGAGATCAAGAAAGAGATCCAGCTCGAAATCGCCCATGTCTTGTTCATCGACATCGTTGGCTACTCATGGATCGGAAAAACGCTACTTAACGCGTGGGGCTTGGGTTAAATAGGGAGAAAGATGTAGCAACCGAGGAACTGTGATTATGAAAACTGGATTGTTATCAGTCGCCACTCTCGCGAGCGCGGCCATGATTGCTCAAGCAAATGCCGGAGACTACCGCGCAGGTGGAGGAGGTTTTCACGGAGGCGCCGTTGCACACGCGGCTCCAGCCGCTCGCGCTCCGGCGCGTGCTGGCGGCTTGTCATCGATGCATCCCATGCCGACTCGCAGCTTCGGCGGCCGGATGATCTATCCGGGCCAACGCTATGCGTCATTTGGAATGCGCCCATACCGGCCGACCGTGTTTCGCCATCCTTCCATTTATCCCGGTCGAGCGACATTTACCCGCTCGGTCCGTACACTGCTGCAACGATCAACCAAGCTAATAGCGCTAATCGTTTCCCACGATTTGCGAATTACAGAAATCAAACCGCTACCAGCGTGTGGAATCAGCGAAATACCCGCGGCCAATTTCGGAATGGAAACAACCATCTTCGTTCTGACTGGCAAAAACACGTGTTCGCACAGCGTTCGGGGGATTGGCACAGTGACTGGAACCGCCAGAGAGACCATTGGTGGAATGGTCATCGCTGCTGCTTCATTAATGGGACGTGGGTGATCTTTAATGTCGGATTCAATCCGTGGCCGTACTGGTATTATCCAGACGATTACTACGCGTACGGTTCACCAAACTATGGATACGACGTCCCGTATTCCTACGATTACCAACCGAATTACTACGATTCGGGCGACTACCAAGGCCAAATGTATTACGATCAAAACAGCTATCCCGATCAATCTCAGGGATAATACGATTCCACCGTTTATCAGAGCCAAGCGTATTACGATCCGAATAGCTACAGCGATCAATCGCAATCAAACTACTCGATCGCTGTCGCAGCACAGGAGCGACTCGCGCGGGAAGGCTATTATCATGGCGAAAGCGACGGCATACTTAGCCCTGAGATGCAGAGGGCGGTCAGGCGTTATCAAATTACCAACGGCTTGCGCGCTACTGGCTACCTCGATGCAGATACGCTCGCGGTGATGGGGTTACAAAAAGGCACGAGTTACTAACAGCGAGACGTTGCGACTGCCGGGCCTGATCAAAGAGTTAGAACGCTCTCAATCATTTGATTTGTAATTGAAGAAAGAGGTTTTGCACACCTTTCCACAACGTTGCATACCATCGCTGACGCTAGGTAATTCGTAATTTCGCTTTCGCAGTGCGTTGCGTAGAATTGCGTGGTTTTGCATTAAAATCTTGCCCGACCGTAGAACGGACCGTAGAAAATTTCGGCTTGCGCTTCTGGCTCTTTGACCTGTAGAAAGCTGATCTCCCGCTCAGTTTCGTAATCGATTCAGAAGCTTGTCCAACGTGAATCGGTCAGGCTCCCAGAACGCCAGTAAGAATGCTGCAGCGGCTGCCGAGAAGACCGAATAGTCGAATGGCGTCTTGATGCCAAGACCTGTGACCATGCCTATAGCAAATGACAAAAGGAGAAGACCGGAGAGGACGGAGGCCATTCGTATTTTGAAGCCTGCGATAAGCAATATCCCAAAGAGTGTCTCCGCGACGGTAGCTGCCCACGCAAACGACACTGTCGATGAACTGGGGAAGAGAGACGTCACCGCGCCCGTGTACTCCACGAAATGAGCGAAATTTCCCCAGGATACGTTCTTTGCTCCATATGGCCCCCACAAGCCAAAACGATCAGCCACAGCGGATAGAAAGGAAGCTCCTAGCGCAAACCGTGCGAACAGACGGACAATCTCTGTCCCATTCTCTGTGAGTTGCGCGGCTTTTGAATTCATACGTGCCTCCACGTAAGGAATATTGCTTTATGCAAAATGGTTTCATCGGAGAAATTCAATGCTCCGAAGCTAGTGAATGGGAGTGAGAATCGGTGCTCCTTCATTTTTGATAAAAAATACGACGAACTTCGCTGGTTTCGTCTTACTCGCGTTACGGCTTACGGTATGAACGTCTTCAGGTGATTCGTAAAATACCTGCCCGGGACCAAGCCGGCGAAGCGTGCCTCCGCGAACTTGCATCTCAACTTCCCCGTCGAGAACATAGACAACCGCGTGCGCATCATGCCGGTGGATCGCGTCGACGGCTCCTGGGGCGTAATTGACAGTAATGACTTCAATCTCTTTACCCGGAGCTTCCGGAAGCTGTTTCGTAAGGAGCGTATTCACTTGCTGGGCATGCGTTGCCGTGGCAAATCCGAAGGTAAAGATAAATACAGAGAGGATGAGCTTCTTCATGTTATGCATCGCTTCTGTCCTTTCGGTGATGTGCTGCGATATCCGGTGGAGAGGACCCAAAATCAAAAGAGATCTCTTGGCAACGCCCTTTCAATACTTATTTCTTGTTTATTGTTCGGTCGAGAAACTCATGCATCAACGACCCAATCCGATCCACTTCTTCTTCCAACGCGAAATGGCCCGTGTCGAGAAGATGGAGCTCTGCACTGGGAATATCTCTTTTAAAGAGTTCAGCACCCTCCACCGTAAAGATTCCATCGTTTTTGCCCCAAGTGATCAGCGTGGGGGGCTGTTGTTTACGGAAATACTCCTGCCAATCGGCATAGACATCCAGATTCCTTTTTGCGTTGTAGAGGATTGAAAGTTGGATTTCCTTGTTCCCCGGTCGGTCCTGATAAGCCTGGTCGATCACCCAATTGTCAGGGCTGATCTTCGACGGATCGCTGACACCATGCAGATAATGCCACTTGGTTCCTTCAATCGTCAGAAGCCAGTCGAGTAGAACTTGAGCATTCTTTTCGCTCCGATCTTCCCAATAGTCAGATAATCCCTTTGTCAAGAACTCCTTATTTATGGCTTCAACATGGGCGTCCCCGTTTTGGACGATCATAGCGGTCACTCGTTCGGGATGCATGACAGCTAACCGGAAGCCAACCGATGAACCTATGTCCGAGAGGTATAGCGCATATGAAGAAAGATTCAGCTTTTCGGTGAACTTTTCGGTCACAGTCGCTAACCGTTCGAAGGAATAGTCGAAATCGTTGACCGACGGTGCTGAGCTTTCGCCATATCCAGGGAAGTCTGGGGCAACGACATGATATTTATCCGCAAGCAAGGGAATCAGATTGCGGAACATATGAGAAGACGACGGAAAGCCGTGCAAGAGCAGAACGGTGGGAGCATCCCGGGGACCGGCTTCGCGATAGAAGATTTCCAGCCCCTCCAAGTTAAGCGTGCGATAGAAAACGGTCGGCGTAATCGTGTTCGACATCTAAACTCTCCTTAGGCGCGTGAATTGCACCTTCGTGGGCGTTAGGCAATCCCGAGTCCTCCGGATGAACGCGGATGATCGTCTTTCCCTTGATCCGCTCGGTCCGGTTGAAGGCGGCAACCGCATCGTCGAGGGCAGCCACGTTGCCGATGTTTGTCCGCAGCCGACCAACCCGAAGCCGCTGGACGAGCTCACTCAATTGGGCGCGATCGGGTACGACGACGAAGTCGATAGTCAGGCCGCCAGAGGGCCGCGCCTCGGTCGGGCCGGTGACGGTCACCAGCGTTCCTCCGGCGCGAATCACGCCCGCAGACCGCTTCCCGATGTCGCCGCCGATGACATCGAAAACCAGATCGACTTCGCCGACGTCTTCCAGGGCGTCGTTATCGAGGTCGACGAACTCCTGTGCGCCGAAGTCGAGAGCCGTCTGACGGCCGCCAGCGCGCCCGGTGCCGATGACGTACGCGCCGGCCTCACGTGCGAGCTGGCTCGCCATCGAACCGACTACGCCGGCCGCACCGTGCACGAGGACGCTCTGCCCCGCGTGAAGGCGGCCGTGCTCGAACAGCCCCTGCCACGCGGTCAGGCCCGGCATCACGAGGGCCGCGCCCACCGTGAAGTCAACGTCGCCCGGCAGCGGTGTGAGGTTGCGTGCCTCGACGGCTACATACTCCGCCAGCGTGCCGTCGCGATACCAGTCCGTGAGGCCGAACACCCGCTGTCCAATCGACAGCCCCGTCGTGCCATAGCCGAGAGCGGTGACCACTCCGGCCAGTTCGTGTCCGGGGATCGAAGGCGTCCGGTCACGGCCGACGCGATCGGTCCAGGTCGAGGGCCACGTCAGCTCATCCCCGGTGAATCCCGACGCATGAATCTGAACAACTACGTCGTTTATCGCCGCCTGCGGCTCGGGCCGCTCCACCAGCTTCACCCCGGCCGTTCCCGCAGCCTGATCCGTCACCACAATCGCCTTCATCGGTCACCTCCCTGTGTCGAGTTCTTGCCTGTAAGGTAGCCGCTCCATCCGAGCCGTGAGCTTGCCCTCGCCGTCGACCGTCATCAGCCTGATATGGTCGGGGCCGAATGTTTCAGGCCAGTAACCACTAGGAGTTTTTTCGTTCCTTCTGGTTACTAATCCCGACTAATTACGTTATAAGTATTTGATCCGGTATTTTCTGGAGAGCGCATCGTTTTGCTCTTGTGATGGTTCTCCACGTGTGAATAGGCCCGCCAATTCGACAAAGTAATTATCAAACTGACCCGGCAATATCGTATCTAAAAGCCGGCTCGGCTTATTTCCAACGTTCGTGAATCCATGAGGAATTCCCCTTGGCAATAATGCCATCACCCCTGGAACCGCTTTCATCTTTTGGTCTCCAAGCGTGACCTCAATTTCCCCTTCCAACAGATAAACAAGTTCATCCTCACGTTCGTGAACATGAAGAGCTACACCTTTTCCCGGCGGTGTAACAAACTCCATAACAGAAAAGACACCGTTCGTGTCTTTACTCTTCACTTTGTGAAAAATTGGACTCCCTGCGATGTTTAGTTTTTCACCTCCACCCGGCGGGACCAAAATTGGTTGCTGCATCATCTTCTGTTGCGTTTTATCAACCGTGAGCGTTTCCATATAGGTAATTTCCTTTCGATTGTTGGTTGTTGAACTTTTTAGTTGTTTTATCGCAGCATGAGTGCTGACAACCCTAAAAAATCGAACGCTTCAGAACGCGCGTTGCAAAGTATCTTAAGTTGTATTTTTGCTTTGCTCAGTTTTTCGCCCAAGAGCGCGCATTCAGCGTTTGGTTTGCGATAAATAATCGCAGCTTAAGAATGCAACGAAGCAATGAAGCGGCGATCCAAAGCGACTACCAGACTACAATCGGTTCTCGATCCCACACTGGAAAAACCGCTCTTACATCTGCACGCGGCGATCGATGTCGATTCGTTTTGGAAAGGCGTTCAAGATGTAATCGAAGCGGCGCTTCCCAACTGTTTCATCGGCCTCACCTTGCAACACAGTCCTATTTTGCCGCGAATCGCCAAATCGACGCAGAAACTTCCAGGTAGCTTCTTCCCGATCATGCCGATCAAGAAATATTTCAGCGCTCATCCGCACCGGAACATTCTAGTCATTAACGATTTTTTTTCAGACGAGCGCCATTTTAGGAGGTCTTCGTTTTATCGGGACTGTATCGTGCCAATAAACGGCCGATGCGCCATTGGCTTATTCTTCTGGGGAAGCAGGCGCCTCCTCGCCGCAATCATTGTCGTGCGCAGCGAGCAGCAGGGCGAGCTGTCACCGGGCGAAATGAGAGTGATTCGCTATCTCCACGCTCAATTTCAAACGGCACTTCGCCGGCTGCATTCGCGCTCGCGCGAACGGGCTGTACGGGTAGCCCTTGAACAATTCATGCGCCGAGTCCCATTACCAACAGTTCTGTTGCGATGGAATTTGAGGCTGGCCTATCGAAATCAAGCCGCAGCCGAGTCTTGTGCTGTGTGGCAACGGGGGCCGTCGGAAGCGCGCTTTATCAAATTGAAAGCTC
This sequence comes from uncultured Verrucomicrobiae bacterium, assembly GCA_963789045.1. Classification (GTDB taxonomy): domain Bacteria; phylum Verrucomicrobiota; class Verrucomicrobiia; order Chthoniobacterales; family UBA10450; genus CAWBIP01. The sequence goes on along the minus strand of CAWBIP010000003.1, from coordinate 258 downwards.
CACTTCCTCCTGAGGTTCTCAATCAATGTCGCGTTCTCAAAAAGCGATGGGAACACCTGACTCCTCTTGGTCTCGCGCCAGCCAATTTTTGGGACGAGACAGTTCGGCATCCGACGCGACGTGATCTTCGCGCGACGATCAGTTTGAAACAGATTGGTTCGGCCGCCTTCGCGCGACCGCATTTTCTCGTCGAGTTCGAGAGTTTTCAGGCGAGGGCAGCGGAACAGGATATCAAATCAGCAGCGCTTCGTTGTCGCA